>CBIMJO010000363.1:0-8146 GCA_966244135.1 uncultured Actinocrispum sp.
AGGGCAACCTCGACCCGGGTCAGGCGCACGGCTCCGGCGACGTGAAGTACCACCTGGGCGCGGAGGGCAAGTACTTCCGGATGTTCGGCGACGGCGAGACCAAGGTGTCGCTGACCGCCAACCCGTCGCACCTGGAGACGGTCGACCCGGTGCTGGAAGGCATCGTGCGGGCCAAGCAGGACCTGCTGGACAAGGGCGGCAGCGACACCGGTGGCTTCACCGTGCTGCCCGTCGCCCTGCACGGCGACGCGGCGTTCGCCGGCCAGGGCGTGGTCGCCGAGACGCTGAACCTGGCGCTGCTGCGCGGGTACCGCACCGGCGGCACCGTGCACGTGATCATCAACAACCAGGTCGGCTTCACCACCGCCCCGGAGAACTCGCGGTCCAGCCAGTACGCGACCGACGTGGCCAAGATGATCCAGGCGCCGGTGTTCCACGTGAACGGCGACGACCCGGAGGCCTGCCACTGGGTGGCCCGCCTGGCGATGGACTACCGCCAGTCGTTCAACAAGGACGTCGTGATCGACATGCTCTGCTACCGGCGGCGCGGGCACAACGAGGGCGACGACCCCTCGATGACCCAGCCGGCGATGTACGACATCATCGACACCAAGCGCAGCGTCCGGAAGACCTACACCGAGGCCCTGATCGGCCGCGGCGACATCTCGGTGGACGAGGCCGAGAAGGCCCTGCGGGACTTCTCCTCGCAGCTGGAGCACGTCTTCAACGAGGTGCGCGAGCTGGAGAAGCACCCGGTGGCGCCGACCTCCTCGGTCGAGTTCGAGCAGCAGGTCCCGTCCAAGGTGCCCACGGCGGTGTCCCGCGAGACGATCGAGCGGATCGCCGACGCGCATATCAACCTGCCGGACGGCTTCACCCCGCACCCGCGGGTCAAGCCGGTGCTGGAGCGGCGCGCCAAGATGGCCCGCGAGGGCGACATCGACTGGGCGTTCGGCGAGCTGCTGGCGTTCGGTTCGCTGAACATCGAGGGCAAGATGGTCCGGCTGGCCGGCCAGGACTCCCGGCGCGGCACGTTCACCCAGCGGCACTCGGTGGTGATCGACCGCAAGACCGGCCAGGAGTACACCCCGCTGCAGAACCTGGGCGAGGACCAGGGCAAGTTCCTGGTCTACGACTCGGCGCTGTCGGAGTACGCGGCGGTCGGCTTCGAGTACGGCTACTCGGTGGCCAACCCGGAGGCGCTGGTGCTCTGGGAGGCGCAGTTCGGTGACTTCGTCAACGGCGCCCAGTCGGTGATCGACGAGTTCATCTCCTCCTCGGAGGCCAAGTGGGGCCAGCGGTCCGACGTGGTCATGCTGCTGCCGCACGGGCACGAGGGCCAGGGCCCGGACCACACCTCGGGCCGGATCGAGCGCTGGCTGCAGCTGTGCGCCGAGGGCTCGATGACCGTGGCCGTGCCGTCGACCCCGGCGAACTACTTCCACCTGCTGCGCCGGCACGCCCTCGACGGTGTGCAGCGCCCGCTGGTGGTGTTCACGCCGAAGTCCATGCTGCGCAACAAGCACGCGGTCAGCCCGGTGGAGGACTTCATCGAGGGCACCAAGTTCCAGTCGGTGCTGGACGACCCCAGCAACCCGGCCCCGAACGGCGTGCGCAAGATCCTCTTCGTCTCCGGCAAGCTCTACTACGAGCTGGCGGCGGAGAAGGAGAAGCTGGGCGCCAACGACACCGCGGTGGTCCGGGTCGAGCAGCTCTACCCGGTGCCGGAGAAGAAGCTCGGCGCGATCTTCGAGAAGTACCCGAACGCGAAGGACGTGCGCTGGGTGCAGGAGGAGCCGGCCAACCAGGGTTCGTGGCCGTTCTACGGCCTGTTCGTGCGGGAGAAGTTCCCGGAGCGGCTGGGCAACCTCATGCGGATCTCGCGGCGGCCGATGTCGGCCCCGTCCGCGGGCTCGTCCAAGGTGCACGAGGTCGAGCAGCGTGAGCTGATCGAGAAGGCGTTCGCCGGCTGACATCCGATCGACGAAGAACGGCTCCGGGGCATCGCCCCGGGGCCGTTCTCCTCTCTGGCAAGGATCACACGATCATGTACTTCACCGACCGGGGCATCGAGGAGCTCGAGGAGCGGCGGGGCGACGAGGAGGTCACCCTGGGCTGGCTCGCCGAGAAGCTGCGCGCGTTCGTGGACGCCAACCCGAACTTCGAGGAGGCCGTCGAGCGGCTGGCCACGTTCCTGGCCCGCGACGACGACAGTGACGAATAACCGCGGCGACGACTGGCAGCGGCGGCGAAGAACTGGCTATCTGACCGAGGGCGGTCGGCCGAATGGCCGCCTAGGGTGAGGCACATGAGCGAAGGCGACCGGCGGATCCGGGTGTGGCTGCCGGCTGCGGCCGCGGTAGTGGCCCTGGCGGTCAGTGGCACGTTCGCGCTGACCCAGACGAGCCGGACGCCCCAGCACTACGCGGACGCGGAAAACCCGACCCGGGTGCCGGTCAGCAACACCGACGTGGACCAGTGCTGGAACGCCGCCCAGCAGCTGCGCGGGACCGTCCAGTACCCGGACCGGTCGCAGTGGCGGCCGGTGTTCGCCGTGCGCAACTCGCGGTCCACGGTAATCGCGATCCGGACCGGGTCACGGCCGGTGTTCTGCGAGAACAACTACTACAGCGTCACCCTGTCCGACCCGGTCACCGAACCTTCGTACGCCCAGGGCTCGCGCACGGCCGCCATGTTGTTCACCGAGGACGGCGCGGTCGCCGGTGTGCTGGACCCGGCGTGGGCGGATACGACCATCACCGTCAACTTCGAGGGCGAGCGCACCTCCGGATCGCCCGAGGTGCAGGACGGCCTGTTCATCTGGCTCAACAGCCTGCCGACGTCGGTCTCGTCGGCGTCGGTCCGCCGGACCTCGGGCGATCCGGAGGTGCCGCTGCCGAAGCCGAAGAACTCCTACGGCACGGTCGACTCCAACCTGGGCAGCGGCGACCACTCCTCCAGCGACGGCGCCCTGCTTTACCGCTGTATCAACGGCATCTCGCCGCCGACCGCCGTACCGGACATGTCGAGCTGGAGTCCGGGCGGGCGGGTGCAGAGCGGCGGCGACCGTCTGTTCCTGGCGACCAACGCCCAAGGTGTCAGCGTCTGCGTGCAGAACACGGGACAGGAACCCAAGTTCCTGCCGTACATCACCACGAGGACGTGGTCACCCGTCCGACCCACGTTGCTGCAAGGCATCCCGGCGGTGGCTGGACGCACTGTGCTGGCCGGCCTGCTGCCTCCGGGTGTCGCGAAGGTGCGGATCACGTTCGCCGACCAGACCACAATGGACACCAACGCGCTCGGCAACACCTTCGCGGTGCTGCTGCCGCCCGGCGGCAAACCGCCGGCCGTCGCCTCCTGCACGCTGTACAGCAGCAACGGCCCGATCCTCTACAGCGGCCCGGTGGGCACCGCGTAATTCGCTGTCAATGGCCACAATCGCGTGCACACCGGCCCGGTAAATCAGTGGACCGGTCCATTCTTCCAGATACACCACAGGTCCGGAATAGCGCAGCCGGAATTCAGTGGACCGCTATGTGGACTTACTGGCGTTGACACCCTGGCCAGCGCGGATCTACCGTCCTGAACCACACAAAAGCCGCATTAGCCATTTCGTCGAACACATTTCCGACATTTCACGGACGGCTTGTTTTTCCATGCGCTCAGGGAGGAATCACCGTGCACAGGGGCCGAAGAAACGTTGTCCTGCTGGCCATCGGAGCGTCATTACTGGGGTTCGTGTCCGCCCCGGCCACCGCCGCGCCCGCCAAGCCGGGCGGGGCGTTCGACCAGGGTGACGCGCTGCAGACGATCGCGCAGGCGTACCTGACCTCACATCCGGACCTCACCCCGCAGGCCGCGCGGGCCGCCGCGCAGGCACAGGCCGCGGGCGAGCAGCTCAAGGCCGCGATCGCCAAGCAGTGGAGCAGCTTCGGCGGCGGCTCGTTCGACCCGTACACCGCCACCTACTCCATCGCGATGACCTCGCAGGACGCCGCGAAGTCCATTTCGGACACTGGCGCCAGGCTGGGCGTGAAGGTATCCACCCGGACGGTGAGCCGCAGCTACGACCAGCTCACCGCCCAAGCGGACGCGTTGCGCACTGGCACCAGCGCGCTTGCCAAGGCAGCCAACGGAAACGTTGGCATCGACGTGCAGACCAACAAGGTCGTGGCCGCGGTGCCGCAGGCCGAGTTGGCCACTCTGGCCCGCCGAGGCGACGCCGGTGTCAGCCTTGTGCCCGCGAAGACCTCCGCGATCGAGGCGGACGCCTGCACCGCGCGCGACAACTGTGACGACTTCCTGGCCGCCGGCAACGTGATGCGCAACGGCACCGGCACGCCGTGGTGCTCGATCGGCTTCACCGCGCGGAATGCCGCCAACCAGCGGATCGTGCTGACCGCCGGGCACTGCAGCACGGGCACCGGCGAGGCGTGGTCCACCGGCACCAGCACGATCCGCAGCGTCGGCGTGGTCAGCGGCCGGATCGACTCGGGCAACCAGGACGTCACCCGGATCGTGGTCACCAACGCGTTCTACAGCGGCGACACCACCGGCCGCGCCTACGTGTCCCCGCCGGCCAACACCGTTCCGTTGAAGGGCGAGTCGTTCCTGCTCGTCGGCGACACCGCCTGCCTGTCCGCCAGCTACACCAACCCGGCCCGGGCCGGTAACCCGTGTGGCACCGTCGGCAGCACCGCTGACGCGGCCGTGCGCGGCATGGTCCGGATCGACGGCTACGACGCCTGCGGCGGCGACAGCGGCGGCGGCTGGTACTGGCTGGCCCCGAGTGGCAACCGCTACTCGGTCGCGCTGCACAGCCGCAGCCAGCCGGGCTGCAACGCCACCCCCGCCAACTCCTGGGCGAGCCCGCTGAACGCGTTCTACTCCGACCTCACCTACGAGACGAGCTGAACGTTCTAGCGAACCTGCTGACCCGCTCGGTACACCGAGTGGGTCAGCGGGACGCCCGGGCGGTAGGCCAGGTGCGTGATCGAGGGGGCGTCCAGGACGTGGATGTCCGCGCGGGCACCGGGTTTCAGGATTCCGATCTCGTCCTCGCGGCGCAGCGCCCTTGCCCCGCCCCAGGTGGCGGCCCGGACGGCCTCGGCGATCGACATCTTCATCTGCAGAACCGCTGTGGCCACACAGAAAGCCATCGAGGTGGTGTACGACGAGCCCGGGTTGCAGTTCGATGCCAGCGCCACGGTCGCGCCCGCGTTCAGCAACGCCTGCGCGTTGGGCAGCGGCTGGCGGGTGGACAGGTCGCAGGCGGGCAACAATGTCGCCACGGTCTCCGAACTGGCCAGATCGTCCACATCGGACTTCGTCAGGTACGTGCAGTGGTCGACGCTGGCCGCGCCCAGCTCGACCGCCAGCCGCACACCGGGACCGTAGTCGAGCTGGTTGCCGTGGACACGCAAGCCCAGGCCGTGTTTGGCCCCGGCCATCAGGACGGCCCGGGACTGCGAGGCGTCGAAAGCCCCGGTCTCACAGAACACGTCGACCCAGCCGACATGCGGGGCCACCGCGTCCATCATCTCCCCGCACACCAGGTCCACATAGGAATCGGCGTCCGCGCCGGGCGGGACCAGATGCGCGCCAAGGAACGTGACCTCGTCGGCGTACTGCCCGGCCAGCCGCGCGGAACGCAGCTCGTTGGGAACGTCCAGGCCGTAGCCGGTCTTGGTCTCGATGTACGTGGTGCCCTGCGAAACCGCCTCCGCCACATGGCGTCTCAGCACCTCGGCGAGCTCATCGTCCGTAGCCGCACGGGTTGCGCCGACGGTGACCGCGATTCCGCCCGCCCGGTAAGGCTCCCCGGCCATCCGGGCACCGAACTCCGCCGTCCGGTCCCCGGCGAACACGAGGTGCGTGTGGCTGTCCACCCAGCCCGGCAGGACCGCCCGGCCCTGCAGGTCCACGGCGGAATCGGCTGCCGGGGCGGCGGAAGCGGGCCCGACCCAGGCGACGTGAGTTCCGTCGATGACCAGGGCGGCGTCGGTGAGGGAGCCCAGCTCGTCGGTGTTCGTGGTCAGCTCGCCGATCCCGGTCAGCAGCAGACTCATCGCCAGAACTCCTCAATCGCGTCGGCCAGCAGAACCCCCACATCCCCCAGCTTCTCGTGTTTCCCGTCCCTGGCGACGATCCGCCCGCCGGAGATCACCGTGTGCACGTCCGCCGCGGTGGCCGCGAGCATGGCCTGACCGGGCGAGCACCCGGCGGTGCGCGGGCTGTCCATCCGGATCGCGACCAGGTCGGCCTGCCCGGCCGGCCAGCCGAGACCGGAGTGCGCGGTGAGCGCCTGGTACAGCTCGGCCGGGGTGAACCGGCCGCGCTGCCCGGTGCGCAGCCGTTCGCCGTGCTCGAGCGCACGGCTTTCCAGCAGTGGATCGACCACCGCGTTCTGATCGCTGCCAAGGGAAAGCACACAGCCCGCGTCGACGAGCTCCCGTGCCGGCCCGATCCCGTCGGCCAGGTCGGCCTCCGTCGTCGGGCAGAAGCACACGCCGGTCGCGGTGCTCCCCAGCAAGCTTATGTCCTTTGTGGTCAGGTGCGTCGCGTGCACAGCTGTCGTTCGTGGCGAAAGCACGCCAGCGTCAGCGAGCAGTTCGGTGGGAGTCATGCGATATGCGTCTAGACAAGCCTGATTTTCCTGCACCTGCTCTGAAAGATGGACGTGCAGTGGTCCGTTCGGCCGTGCCGCAACGATTTCCGGGAGCGCCTGACGCGGAACCGCGCGCACCGAATGAATCGCCGCTCCGGCAAGCAGAGTAGCGTCGGACTCCAGTTCGCCCACCCGGGCCGCCCACGCCTCGGCCGACCCGTCGGAGAACCGCAGCTGCTCGGGCGCGAGCTCGGCGCCGATCCCGCCGGCGAGATAACACGTGTCCAGCAAGGTGATCCGGATGCCCGCGTCCTTGGCCGCCTGCCGCAGCGCCTCGGCCATCGCGTTCGGGTCGGAGTACCGGCGGCCACCGGGCGCGTGGTGTACATAGTGGAACTCGCCGACGCAGGTGACCCCGGCCATCGCCATCTCGGCGAAGACCGCCGTCGCCAGGCGGCGGTAGTTGTCCGGGTTCAGCCGCCCGGCGAGGTGGTACATGCCTTCACGCCAGGTCCAGAACGTGCCGCCGTCGGCGTGCGTCCGGCCGCGCAGGGCCCGGTGGAACGCGTGCGAGTGCACGTTGGCGAACCCGGGAACGACCAGGCCCGCCAGCCGGTAGGCGTCCAGCGGCCGCGGCTCGTCGGAGCTGACGCTGACCATCTCCGCGCCGGAGATCTCGATCAGGACGCCGGGCTGCGGGCCCGTCGGGTCCAGCCAGGCGCGTTCACACCAATACCTCATCCGGCCAGCTTTTCCAGGACCTTCGCCAGGGCCGCGACCCCCGCCTCGCAGTCGTCCGCCTCGGCGTGCTCGGCCGGCGCGTGACTGATCCCGGTCGGGTTGCGCACGAACAACATCGCGGTCGGCACGTGCGCGGCCAGGATCCCGGCGTCGTGCCCGGCACCGGTGGGCAGCCCCGGAACCTTGCCGCCCAACGCGTCCGCGAGCTCCTCGCGCAGCACCGAGTCGAAGTGCACGGTGTCCCCATAGGACTCCTCGGTCACCGTCACCTCGCAGCCCTCGTCCCGGGCCGCCTGCCTGGCCGCGGCGGTGATCCGCTCCCCGACGGTCCGGGTGCGGCCGTCGTTGGGCGCCCGCGCGTCCAGCCAGAGGTCCACGCTGGACGCGATTACGTTGGTACCGCCCGGGATCGGCTCGATCCGGCCGACCGTGGCCCTGGCACCGTCCACACTGGACGCCGCCCAGCGGGCCGAGAGCACCAGCTGGGAGGCGGGCAGCATGGGGTCGTGCCTGGTGGTCATGGGGGTGGCCCCGGCGTGGTTGCCCTGGCCGGTGAACCGGAACCGCCACCGCCCGTGCGCCAGGATCGAGGTGGCCACCCCGACGGCCGAGCCGATGTCGATCAGCCCGCGGCCCTGCTCGACGTGCAACTCCACGAACTTCCCGATCCGGGACAAAGCCTCCTCGTCGCGGCCGATCCGCGCCGGATCCAGCCCGGCCGCCTTGACCGCGTCGGCGAACGTGTCGCCGTCGCGGTCCTTCAGCGCCAGCGCGGTCTCGGCGCTGGTGACGCCG
>CBIMJO010000364.1:0-8144 GCA_966244135.1 uncultured Actinocrispum sp.
GGCGCGCTGATGGCTAGGGTGGTGGGACTGGGGTACGTCGGCATGCTCGCGGGGCCCGCGGTGATCGGTGGGCTGACCCACTGGATGCCGTTGAACGTGGCCTTCGTGGTGCCGTTGGTGCTCTGCGTGTTCGCGGCGATCTTCGGTTCGGTGCTCAGGAGTCCACGATGAACGAACAAGGTGTACGGCTGGCCGATGGCCGGAACATGCACGTCTACGACACCGGCGACGGCGACCTGACGGTGCTGTGGCACCACGGCACGCCACAGACCGGAGCGCTGCTCGACCCGGTGGTGGCAGCGGCGAAGGCGCGGGACATCCGGGTCGTCTCGTATGCGCGGCCGAGCTATGGAACGTCCAGTCCGAATCCAGGCCGGTCGGTCAGGTCGGTCGCCGAGGACCTGCGGCAGGTCGTCGATGCCTTGGGGATCGGGCGGTTCGCGGCGATCGGCGCGTCCGGTGGCGGTACGCACGCGCTGGCCTGCGCCGCGGTGATGCCGGACCGGGTGACCGCCGTGGCCGGGCTGGGCGCGCTCGCGCCGATGACCGATGACTTCGACTGGTTCGCGGGGATAGTGGCGCCGGGAGCCGCGCGGGCGGCCGTGGAGGGCCGTGCGGCGCGCGCGAAGTTCGCCGAGACCGCCGAGTTCGACCCGGACAGCTTCACCGACGCGGACTGGGCCGCGCTGGATGGCGCCTGGGCGTCACTGGGCCAGGACGCGCAGCGGGCGGGAAAGGCAGGCCCGGACGGGCAGGTCGACGACGACGTGGCCTACGTATCGCCGTGGGGGTTCGACGTGACCGAGCTCGATGTCCCGGTCCTGCTCGTGCATGGCGGTGAGGACCGGGTGGTGCCCGTGTCGCACGGCCAGTGGCTCATCGATCACCTGCGTGCCGGCGAGTTCTGGCTTCGGCCGCGCGACGGGCACATCTCCTTGCTGGCCGCGCTCCCAGTCGCGCTGGACTGGGTGCTCGTCCAGGTCTGACCTCAGAGAACGACCTCGGCCAGGCGGGCGACGTCGTCCAGCTCGTCGGTGACCGGGTGGATGATCAGCTCGTCGGCGCCGATCTCCTCGAAGCTCTTCACCAGCTCACGCAGCTCCGAGTCGGTGGTGGCGACGTTGCCCGCGACGCTCTTGGCGAAGTCGTCACCGGCGACGCTGTAGTAGTCGTAGGCGTTGGCGCGGCCCTTCTCCGGGTCGGTGATCGCGTAGTAGGCGATCACGGCCAGGCGCGGCTGACCCTCGCGGCCCGCCTCCTTCCAGGCGGCGCGGGCGTTGTCGAACAACGGCGCGATGACCGGCGCGGGCACCGAACCACCGATGTAGCCGACGCCCCACTTGGCCATCCGCTCCATGGCGGCCGGCGCGAACCCGCCGAACAGCATCGGCACGTCGATGGGCCCGCCGGGCACGCCCGGGTTCTGCCCGCCGCCGACCGGCCGGCCGCTCCACAGCTCCTTGAAGTCCTCCAGCGCGGCGTTCATCCGCTTGCCCAGCCCCTTGGGGCCGTGACCCTCCACGACGAAGTCGTCCGGCCGCCCGCCGACGCCGATGCCCACGGTCAGCCGTCCGCCGGAGACCGCCTGCAGGCTCGCCAGCTCCTTGGCCAGCAGCGGGGCCGGCCACACCGGCGCCAGCATGACCGTGCTGACCAGGCCGATGGTGCTGGTCGCGCCGGCGGAGGCGGCCAGGGCGACGGTGTCGATGATGCCCGGGTAGGCGATCCGGCCGATGGTGCCCAGCGAGGAGAACCCGGCCTCTTCGGCCTTGCTGGCCCAGGCCGGGATGACCGTCGCACGGACATCGCGCACCTGGTTGGGCAGCCCGATGCCGATCTTCATGTTGCTCCCTTGGTTGAATCTGGTTGGTTATTTTTGAACGCGCACGAGTCACGGATTAGTCCGCGGCTCCGACTGTGGTGACTCAGGAGATCAGCGAGTCCAGGAGCTTCAGGCGTTCGGCCGAGCCGGTGCCCGGGTCCGCGCCGATGAAGATGATCCGCTGGCTCGGGTCGTCCGGTAAGCGCAGGCTTTCCCGGTACAGCTTCATGTGGCCGACCAGGGGATGGTTGTACTCGATCACGCCGTGGGTGCACTCGGCGACCGGGTGGGTGGCCCAGATCCGGGCGAAGTCCTCGCTCTTGATGCTCAGCTCGCCGACCAGCTCGGTCAGCAGCTGGTCGTCCGGCTGGTCGCTGGAGGCCATCCGCAGGTAGGAGGCGATCTCGCGGGCGTGGCTGTCCCAGTTGACGATCAGGTCGCGCATCGCCGGGTCGAGGAAGGTCAGCTTGGCCATGTTCGGCCGCTGGTCCGGGCGCACGCCGGTCAGCGCGAAGCCCAGCCGGTTGCCGCCCAGCACGTCGGTGCGCCGGCCGACGATGATCACACCCTGCTCGGTGTTGGCGTCGGCCACGGCCTGCAGAGTGGGCCGGATCGCCTCGGGGCCGGTCTCCCGGCGGGTCACCTGCGCCGGCCAGGCCAGCCGGAACATGTGCATGCGTTCGCCTTCGTCCAGCTGTAGCGCATTGGCGATGGCCTCCATCACCGAGTCGGACATCTGGTGGCTCTCGCCCTGCTCGATACGCGTGTAGTACTTCACGCTCACCCCGGCCAGCTGGGCGACCTCCTCACGCCGCAGTCCCGGAACGCGCCTCGGCGACCCATCGGTCCGCACACCGGAGGCCTGTGGCGACAAGGCCGCCCGGCGAGAGCGCAGGAAGTCGCCGAGTTCGCTGCTCATAGAACCAGTCTGCCCTGTCGTCGGGGATCCTGCCGTCCCCTGCGGTGGGTACCCACCGTGACCTGCGGGAACAAGATCAGGGCGTGGCGCGATGGTGCCATCGTCCATAGAGGACGGTCATACTCGCGGCTGACCGCCGCGGCCGCGACAGGGCGACCGGAGGTCCGTCGATGCTCTCGGTGCCGGCCACCTCGGCGATCGTGCCGAGCAGCTCCGCGCCCGGTCTGGTCCATGACGTCGGCCAGGGACATGGCGCCGCTCCTCAACTCGCGGAACGGCACCCAGCATCCCCGGCCGGACGCCACGGCGGACTTCTTCCCAGTACGTGAGAGGTGTGCTACTGCAGGGCGCAGGTGGCGAACCGGTCCAGGCCCTGCGGCTTGGTGCCGACCCGGCCGATGTCGATGGCGATCCGGTCCAAAGTGGACTTTCGCTTGTCGGCCAGTGGCCCGAGGATCGCGTTCTGGACGAAGTTCGGTCCGCCTTGGCCGACGGTGTCGGCGAGGCGTTTGTTGGCCTCGGCGAGTTGCTTGTCCAGGTTCGCCAGCTCGCGCGACACCCCTTCTTGCGCGGCCGCGGGCACGGCACCGATCTGGGGTGCCGGGCAGACGATCCGCTGTGCCTGCGCTGGTGCCGGGGCGCTGGACGAGTCGGTGATCACGGGCGCCGGAGCCGGCTGCTGCCCGCCGTTGCCCAGCTGGCACTTGGCGAACCGGTCCAGCCCTTGGGGTTTGGTGCCGACCCGGCCGATGTCGATGGCGATCCGGTCCAGCGAGGCCTTTCGCTTGTCGGCCAGCGGTCCGAGGATCGCGTTCTGGACGAAGTTCGGTCCGCCTTGGCCGACGGTGTCGGCGAGGCGTTTGTTGGCCTCGGCGAGTTGCTTGTCCAGGTTCGCCAGCTCGCGCGACACCCCTTCCTGCGCGGCCGCGGGCACCGCGCCGATCTGGGGTGCCGGGCAGACGATGACCTGCTGGGCCGCCGCCGGGGCGTTGCCCTGGGCCAGGGCGAACGCGGCGGCGACCGAGGTCAGCAGTCCCGCGCTGGCGGCCACGATGATGGCCGTGCGCCTGCGGGACGGGTACTTGCGTTTGTGAGACATCCGCGATCCTCACTCGGGTCGTCGGTGCTGCCCCCACGGTGAGCTCCCTGCTGGAGCCGGGCGTGACACCTGTTTGAGCCTTCAACCACGGATACGGGCAGGTCCGGCGCACCGGTTCAGCGATTCGTTGAGTCCCTTGACGAAACCGGTACCGGATTTGGCATATCGCGGGCGTATCGAAAAACGCATACACCGTGGCAACACTCGCGCGTCTATCAGTGCGGGTGGGGACCGCGGCTGCGGTCGGCCGGGATATCGAGGAGATCGCGGAGGCGGCGTGCTCAAGAGGTGGCAGGACTGGGTCGGCACGTTCACCGGGGTCGTCGCCCTAACAGTGGTGGCGCTCCCGTTGGCCGCGCTGGCGGTGTGGGTTCTGGCAGGCCTCCGTGGCGGCAGCAGGCGCGCGTGGCGGATATCGCTGGCCGACGTGGGCATGGTGTACGGGACGGTGCCGTGGGTGTGGATGACCATGATGCCGGGCTCCGGGGCGGGTCGCGTGCCCGGCCGGGTGAGCCTGGTCCCGCTGGCGGACCTGGTCACGATGTCCACCCTCGGGATCATCGGCAACCTGCTGGTGTTCGCGTCGCTGGGGTTCTTCGCCCCACTGCGGTTCGCGGCGCTGGCGTCGATGCCGCGGATCGTCCTCCTCGTGGCGGGCTGCTCGGCCCTGATCGAGACCGCGCAGTACGTCCTGCAGCTGGACCGGGTGTCCTCCGTGGACGACGTCCTGGTCAACACCGTGGGTGCCGGGCTGGCCGCGCTGGCGTCGCGCCACTGGTGGCGTGTCCCGGCCAGTCAGCCCTCGACCGGCGCCGATCGCGGGACGTTGACCGGTCACCAGACCGGGGTGTAACCGGGTGCATATATTCGCGATATGCCTGGCTGCCTAGGGTTGAGGCATGCGCGTGCTGATCGTGGAGGACGAGCCCTACCTGGCCGAAGCCGTCCGTGACGGGCTGCGGCTGGAAGCGATTGCCGCCGACATCGCCGGTGACGGCGACTCCGCCCTGGAACTGCTCAGCATCAACTCCTACGACCTCGCGGTGCTCGACCGCGACATCCCCGGTCCGTCCGGCGACGAGATCGCCCGCCGGATCGTCGCCTCCGGCAGCGGCATCCCGATCCTGATGCTCACCGCCGCCGACCGGATCGACGACAAGGCCTCCGGGTTCGGCCTCGGCGCCGACGACTACCTCACCAAACCATTCGAACTGCGGGAACTGGTTCTCCGGCTGCGGGCGCTGGACCGCAGGCGCGCCTACGCCCGGCCCCCGGTCCGCGAGATCGCCGGCCTGCGGGTGGACCCCTTCCGCCGGGAGGTCTTCCGCGACGGGCGGTACGTCGCGCTCACCCGCAAGCAGTTCGCCGTGCTCGAGGTCCTCGTCGCAGCCGAAGGCGGGGTGGTCAGCGCCGAGGAGCTGCTGGAACGGGCCTGGGACGAGAACGCCGACCCGTTCACCAACGCCGTGCGCATCACCGTCTCGGCCCTGCGGAAACGGCTCGGCGAACCCTGGCTGATCGCCACGGTGCCCGGCGTCGGCTACCGGATCGACACCAGCACGGATGACTAGACGCCCAGGGCTCAGCGCCCGCCTCAAACTCACCATCAGCTACGCCGTGTTGCTCGTGCTGGCGGGCGCGGTCCTGCTGGCCGTGGTGTGGCTGTTCCTGTTGCGTTATGTCCCCGACAACGAGCAGGGCCTGCTCGGGATCTCGCCCAACCGCTTCCTCCTCAGCCGCATCTTCGGCCGTGCCGCTGCGGTGGCGATGGCTTTCCTGCTGGTGGTCGGCTTGCTGGGCGGGTGGATCCTGGCCGGCCAGATGCTCGCGCCGCTCACGCGGATCGCCGACGCGGCCCGGCTGGCCGCCAAAGGCTCACTGTCGCACCGGATCGGGCTGCCGGGCCGCAGGGACGAGTTCCGCGAGCTGGCCGACGTGTTCGACGCGATGCTCGAACAGCTCGAGTCCCACGTCGCCGAACAGCGGCGGTTCGCCGCGAACGCCTCCCACGAGCTGCGCACCCCGCTGGCGATCTCGCAGACCCTGCTGGACGTGGCCGAGAACGACCCCACGCGCGACCAGGGCGAGATCATCGAACGCCTGCGCACCGTCAACACGCGGGCGATCGACCTCACCGAGGCGCTCCTGCTGCTGAGCCGCAGCGACCGTGGGGCCTTCACCCGTGAACCGGTCGACCTGTCCCTGATCGCCGAAGAAGCCGCCGAAACGCTGCTTCCGTTCGCCGAGCAGCGCGAGATCAAGCTCGACGTCACCGGCGAGAAGACTCGGACCATCGGCTCGGCGCCGCTCATCCTGCGGATGGTGACCAACCTCGTCCAGAACGCCATCGTGCACAACCTCCCCAGCGGCGGCACCGTCACGGTGCACACCGAGTCACGGCCCGACTCGAGCGTGCTGCGGGTGGAGAACACCGGTCAGCCGCTGCCGCCGGACCTGGTCCCGACCCTCACCGAACCCTTCCAGCGCGGAACGGAACGCATCCGCACCAACGAACACGCCGGCGTCGGCCTCGGCCTGGCCATCGTGCACAGCATCGTCCGGGCTCACGACGGGACGCTGCACCTCACACCCCGTCCCGCCGGTGGCCTGCTCGTCGAGATCCGGCTTCCCTGCGGCTGAACGGGCGGTCGGCGGCGAACAGCGCGACAATGAAGGAGCGTTCTGCCGAACCGGAGGGATCGTGATGGCCGACTACGGCGGGAACAACCGAGAGGCCCGGCTGGGTGTCAACGCCGGCCGGTTGTGGGCGAGTGGGCTGGCCACCGCGGTAGTGGCCGCATTGCTGGCGGTGGTGGGCATCCTGATCGCCCGTGGCGTGGTCGACGTGGCGGTGCTCGCCCCGAAGGGTGAGGGCGTGTGGGGCAACGCCAACACCTTCACCTACGCCCTGGTGTCCGGCGCGGCCGCGCTGCTCGCGACCGGCCTGATGCACCTGCTGATCATCGCGGTGGCCACACCGAACCAGTTCTTCAGCTGGATCATGGTGCTGGCGACGGCGATCGCGGTGGTGCTGCCGCTGACCCTCACGGTGGACGTCGGCGCCAAGATCGCGACGGCGGTGATCAACCTGGTCATCGGCCTGGCCATCACGGTCATCCTGAACAGCGTCGCCAACGCCTCCCGGACCGTCCGGCGAGACCGGGACACCGATCCCCAGGCCCCGACCCGCGAGTGGAACCAGCCACCCCAGTCGTACTACGACAGCTGAGTTTCCAGCCAGACACGGTCACGCAGTTCGATGCCGTCGATCAGGATCCGGCCGGGATAGCCGGTGGCGGGAGTGAAGGCATCGCGCTCGATGGCCGACATCCGGAACCCTTGCCGTTGGTAGAACCGCAGATTGCCGATGTCGGCGGCGGCAGTGGCGACTCGTACCAGCGGCGCCGCCTCGGTGGTGAGCAACTCGATGGCCGCCGCGACCAGCCGGGCGCCGATGCCCTGCCCCTGCCGGTCCTCGCGGACCGCCATGTTCTTGATCTCGTCACCGGCCAGCTGCAGGTGGCCGACGATCTCGCCGTCGGCCGTGGCCACCAGGACCCGGCCCGCGTGCAGGTACGAATCGAGCTGGGCGGGGGAGTCCTCGGCGAGTTCGAACAGCGGCCGCAGCGTTTCCCTGCGGCCGCTGTACATCTCGATCCGAACGTCGCTCATGGTCACAGTCTGCTGGGCAGGCACGACACCATCGAGCGAATTTGTTCTACGGCGCGGGCTTGAGGCTGCCGGGGTAGAGGTACTGGTCGACCGGCTTGCCCGACCCGTACACCCAGGCGTCGAAGAAGCCCTGCAGGTCCCGGTGCGCGATGAACTCGGTGTAGCGCTGGAAGTCCTGCATGGACGCGTTGCCGCCGCGGTGCAGCGAGGGCCACGTCTTGAGCACGAAGTCGAACGGGCGCTGGCCGATGTAGTTGCGCAGGGCGTGCAGCATCAGCGGGCCCTTGGAGTACACGGCGGTGAACTCCTTGCCCGGGCCCATGTCGTAGAGCTTGGCGTCCCAGAGCCGCTGCGGCGCGGTCTTGACCTGGTTGGCGTACTGGGTGGTGAGGTCGACGCCCGACTTGGCCTCGTCCCACAGCCATGGGGCGTAGGACGCGAAGCACTCGTTGAGGCACACGTCCTTCCAGTGCTCGACCGCCACCGAGTCGCCGTACCACTGGTGGGCGTTCTCGTGGATGATCACCGGCACGGTCCCGGCCCAGCCCGCCGAGTAGAGCGGGCGGCTCATCGTCTCCAGCGAGAACCCGATCTGCTCGTTGAGGAAGATGCCGCCGGCCGCGTCGATCGGG
>CBIMJO010000365.1:0-8140 GCA_966244135.1 uncultured Actinocrispum sp.
ACCCCACCGGCCGCTCACGAGCCGTCGTAGATCGCCCGGAACTGCGGCAGCGCCTCGGGGTGACTGACCTTCAGGAAGTCGATCAGCTTCTCCCGCAGCTCACAGCGCAGGTCCCACGAGCTGGGCGCGTCCGCGGCCGAAGCGAGCACCCGGACGACCATTGTGGACGGTGTGGAGTCGACGACCTGGACCACCCAGTCCCGTTGGTCCCACAACGGTGACGCCTCGACCAGGCGCTGGGTCTCGGTCCGGATCGCGTCGATCGGCGCGCCATAGTTCAGGTGCAGCAACACCGCGCCGAGCACGCGGGTCTCGTGGCGGGTCCAGTTCTGGAACGGGTTCTTGGTGAAGTACGTCGTCGGCAGCACCAGCCGCCGCTCGTCCCAGAGGTGCACGACGACGTACGTGAGCGTCATCTCCTCGATCCGGCCCCACTCGCCCTCGACGACCACGACGTCGTCGAACCGCAGCGAGTCGGTGACGGCCAGCTGGATGCCCGCGAACACGTTCGTCAACGTCGTCTGCGCGGCCAGACCGGCGAGCACACCGACGATCCCCGCGGACGCCAGCAGCGACGCGCCGAGCGTGCGCAGCTGCGAGAACGTCATGAACATCGACGCCAGTGCGAGAACGGTCACAGTGGCCGCCGTCAGCCGGCGGATCAGCGCCACCTGTGTGCGCAACTTGCGGATTCGTTTGTTGTCCGGCACGTCGAGGCGCAGCCGTTGCAGCGCGAAGTCCTCGGTGACGAACAGGAACCGGACGACCAGCCAGGCCGCGGCCCCGATCAGGGCCAGCAGTACCGCGTGCCGGATGCCGCCGACCACCCGGTCTTCGTTGTCGTACAGGACCGTGTACACCGCAGCCACAACGAGGACCGTGACGAACGGCTTGTGGCAGTGTGCGTGCAGTTCAGTGAGGGTGCGGCGGTAGCGGCGGCGGGCGACGAACCGCACCACCACCCCGACCAGCCACCCCACGACAAGGGCGGCGATCGCGGCCACCGCGACAGCAAGGATCGTTTTCAGGACCACCCTGCCCAGCCTGCGGCAGGATCACCCGGAACGCTAATCCCTGGCCTTCAGGAGTTCAGGAGTCCTCGTCGCCGCGCAGCTGGGCGCGCAGCTTGTCCCGTTCGGCCCGGCGGAGCTCACCGCGCTCGGCCATGCCGGCCGCGACCCGGTCGTTCAGTCCGCGCAGCAGCACGATGCTCAGCGGGTAGGCCGCCACCACGGCGACGGCCAGCGATACGAGCAAAGGAACCTTGAACATCACGAGCACCGCCGTGACCACGGCGACGAGCGCGATACGCGCGACCGTGTACAGCACGAGGTCGCGGCGGAGACTGCCTTCCACGCCGCTCAGCCTACTCGGCGTCCTCGGTGTTCGGACGCCCCTCGAACCGGGTGGACAGCACCACCGTGGTCCGGGTGCGCGCGACGCCGCTGATCCGGCGGAGCCGCCCGAGCGTGCGTTCCAGGTCGTCCACGGTCGACACGCGGACCTTGGCCACGAAGGCCTCGTCCCCGGCCACCGCCCAGCAGGACTCGACTTCGGGCAGGTCAGCGAGGGCGAGGGCGATGTCGTTGTCCATCGCCCCCTCGGCCGGCTGGATGCCGACCAGCGCGGTGACGCCCAAACCTATGGCCCGCGGGTCTACGGTGGCGTGGTAGCCGGTGATGACCCCGCTGGCCTCGAGCTTGCCGACCCGCTCGTGCACGGCCGACGCCGACAGCCCGACCTGGCGGCCGAGCTCGGCGAACGTCGCGCGGCCGTTCAGCCTGAGCTCGGTGATGATGCGACGGTCCAAGTCGTCCACGCGGGCAGCCTACGCGCGCCGCACCGGGTGTCCCCCGTGGGCGTTTTGCCCCTTACTACCTCTTTACTATCACATAGCCGTTCGAGTACCCGATGGTCGAGATGCCACGATGCAACCGGTTCGCCGGAAATCTCGGCGAAGATCTCGAGGAGGCGGATGTGACCACCACGATGGGGCACGTGGGCGAGCGGTTGCTCACCCCAGGCGAAGTCGCGGCCCTGTTCCGGGTCGACCCCAAGACCGTCACCCGGTGGGCGACCGCCGGCCGGATCGGTTCGATCCGCACCCCCGGCGGGCACCGTCGGTTCCGTGAGTCCGAGGTGAAGACCCTGCTGGCGGAGCTGACCACCGAAGCCAGTCATAACGACTGATACCACGTTCCGCCATCGGACGTATGCCTCGGCGGCACGCTGGGGCGAAACGGGCTAACCTCGGGCATGAGACTCGAGGAGGTGGCGGGATGCTGCTGTACTTGCTCGCCGCGGTCGGAGCGCTGACGGTGGCGGTGCTGCTGTGGCGAGCGTTCGGATCGCAGTCGACCGCCGTACCCACGCGTCGTGAGCGCGGCCGCGGCGTCGCCCCCGATGACGACCCGGAGTTCCTGCGCGGTCTGGACGAGCGCAACAAGAAGGCCGGCGACGACCCGCCCGCCTGAGTAAAGAGCAGTCGTGGCGAACCCTCGTGGGTGACCGGAGCGGTCACTTACGAGGGTTCACTTGTATGGCGGCCCATCCCGGCCCCAAGCCGTCCTTTACCTGGAGCCGACGCCCTTTACCTCCGCCCTTGATGGGGCGGCTTCCGCGGCGATATGCACCGGGGAACTACCTGTCGTGGGGGAAACCGTCTGCCACCGTCGCGGCCATCTCCAGCAATGCCAAGCGGGTGGCGGGCTGGAGGCGGTCGAGCTCGATCTCCGCGCCTTCTTCCAGGTGGGGATCGAACGGGATCTGGCAGACCGCACGGCAACGGGCGCCGAAGTGCGCGGCGAGCTTCTCGAGGTCCACCGAGCCGGACTTGGGCCGCACGGAGTTGATCACCGCTACCGACCGGGCCACCAGGTCGCGATATCCGTGTGCGTCCAGCCAGTCCAGGGTCGCGGAGGCACTGCGGGCGCCGTCGACCGAGCCCGACGAGACGACCACGAGGGAGTCCGCGAGATCGAGGACGCCCTTCATCGCCGAGTGCATCAAGCCGGTGCCGCAGTCGGTCAGCACGATGTTGTAGAAGTGCTCCAGGAGGGCCACAGTGCGGCGGTAGTCGTCCTCGCTGAACGCCTCGGAGACGGCCGGATCCTGTTCGCTGGCAAGGACTTCGAGGCGGCTGGGGCCCTGGGAGGTGTACGCGCGGACGTCGCTGTACTTGGTGACGCGGCTGGCGTCGCGCAACAGGTGGCGGACGGTCGCCGTGGTCTCCAGGGGGATCTTCTGGCTGAGGGTGCCGCGGTCGGGGTTCGCGTCCACGGCGATCACCCGGTCGCCGCGCAGCGACGAGAAGGTCGACCCCAGAGTGGTGGTGACTGTGGTCTTGCCCACACCACCCTTCAGGCTCAGCATCGCGATCTTGTAGCAGCCCCGCAGCGGCTGGTTGACCCGCAGGATCAACTCCCGCCGCTGCTGGTCCTCGGCGCTCTCACCGACGTTCACCACACCGCCGGTCGCCGAGTAGAGCGCCTTGCGCCACCCGGACTGCGGCCGCCGCTTCTCCTGCTTGATCAGGCGGGACGTCGCCAGCTCGTGCCCCGGCTGCTGCGGGGCGAACTGTTGCTGCTGGGCATAACCGGGGTGCGCGGGCACCGGAACGGGCCCGGAACCGCCCTGCTGCACCTGGTAAGGCCCGGAACCACCCGGAACGGGGTACGGACCCGAACCGCCCTGCTGCACCGGGTACGGCCCACTGGGCACCTGATGCGGGCCCGAAGCGCCGGGCACCTGATAGGGCCCAGACCCACCGGCAACCTGGTACGGGCCAGACCCGCCGGCAACCTGGTGCGGACCGGACCCACCCGGAACCTGGTACTGCCCAGAGCCACCGGGCACCTGGTGCGGGCCAGAAGCCCCGGGAACCTGGTGCGGGCCGGAAACGCCCGGGCCCGCGGCCGCCGAACCCGAAGAACCGTCCGGCACCTGGTACTGACCCGAAACAGCCGGGCCGCTCTGCGCCGGGAAAGCCCCCGACGAAGGCCCGGTCTGCGCCGCGAACGACCCGGAAGCCCCGCTCTGCGCGGGGAAAGCCCCTGAGGACGGCCCGGTCTGCGCCGGGAACGAACCCGAACCAGGCCCAGCCTGCGGCGCGAACGACCCAGCAGCCCCGCTCTGCGCGGGGAAAGCCCCTGAGGACGGCCCAGTCTGCGCCGGGAACGATCCCGGCGCACCGGCGCCCGAAGCATCGGGCACCTGGTACTGGCCGGAAACGGCCGGGCCGGTCTGCGCCGGGAAACCGCCGGAAGCGGGCCCGCTGTCCGAGGGCGGCGCGGCAGGGTAGAGCTGCGAGTCGGTCGCCGGTTCCTCGTACAGCTCCGGCTGGTTCTCAGCCGTTTCCCCGATGTCCGCGCTGCCGTCTGGGGGCGGGGCCTGCCAGGCCACCTCGGGTCGCTGGGCGGATTCGTCGTAGCGTCCAGTCACCGCCGGGGTCCCTCCTGCGGACATCAGGGATCGAGACCACCTCGACCATCCCGTGCGACGGTAGTCGCCGGAGTGCTCGCAGGTCGAACAGGGTTGCCCTTTTGGTACTGACGGGTCAGCCGTTGGCGTACGAGTGCAGTCCCGCGGTCACGAGGTTGATGAAGAACAGGTTGAACACGGTGGCGGCGAACCCGACGATGTTGATCCAGGCCGCCTTGCCGCCGCGCCACCCAGCGGTGGCCCTCGAGTGCAGGTACGCCGCGTAGATCACCCAGGCGACGAACGCGACGGTCTCCTTGGGGTCCCAGCCCCAGAACCGGCCCCACGCGGCCTCGGCCCAGATCCCGCCGCAGATCACGCCGAAGGTGAAGATCGGGAACGCGATGATCGTCATCCGGTAGGCGAGCCGGTCCAGCACGTCGGCTTCGGGAAGCCGCGAGGCGAGTTTCACGAACTTGGTGTTGTCCCCGTCGTACCGCGAACGCACCAGGTAGAGGATGCTGGCCACGCCGGGGACCAGGAACAGGCCGGACGCGCCCGCGGCGGCCGACACGTGGATCACCAGCCAGTAGGACTGCAACGCGGGCTGGACCGGCGCCGCGTTGGTGTACAGCACCGTCCCGGCCAGGAACATCAGGATCACGATCGGCAGCAGCACGAACCCGGTGACCCGGCGGACCGGGAACTTCCGGATCATCACCAGCCAGGTCGCCACGGCCACGAAGCACACCGTGGCCATGTACTCGTACATGTTGCCCCAGGGCACCCGGCCGGTCGCGAACCCGCGCAGCACCAGCGAACTGAAGTGCAGCAACACACCCAGGGTCAGCAGCGCCGCACCCATCCGGCCGAACCGCTCGGCGCGGTTGCGCTCCACCCGTCGGCCGCCGGTGGGGCGCACGGGGACGTCCTCCGCGACGGAGTCGGCCGGGCCGCCGCCGACGGTGGCGAGCTGGCGCGCGACCACTTTCTTGGCGCGTTCCCGGGTGTTCGCCTGCTCCATCACCGCGAAGATCATCGCCAGCACGTAGACCAGGACCGTCGTGGTGTAGGTCCAGTCACTGAACCGCGCGAGGGTCTCGTTGACCATCAGTGCTTCCCTCCAAGGACCTGGCCGGCCAGCCTGGTGAACTCCTCGCCGTATCCGGCCTGGTCGGTGCGGGCGAGCCCGCCGACCTCGACCACGGTACGGCCATCTTCGCCGGGCGCGGCGCGCACCCACAGCCTGCGCCGTCGGATCGTCAGGGACGCGCCGATGCCCAGGATGATCAGGATCGCGAAGATGAGCACGTAGAACTGGCCCGGATCGTGTGAAACCTGCAGGTAGACCCACTTTTTCACGCCGTCGAAACGCACCACGGTGCCGTCGTCGAGCTTGACGTCCTGCCCGGGCAGCAGGTTCTCCCGGGCGACGGACTTGAGCCTGCCGTCGTCGACCATCTGCTGGTCGATGGTGAAGATGTTCTGCCCGCGGCCGTTGTCGATGCCGAGGTCGCCGCGCAGCACCTCGATGGCCACCGCGGGGTTGTTCAGCGCGGGGAAGCTGGAGTCCATCAGCTTGCCCTGGAACACCGCGGTCGGCGCGAGCAAGCCGGTGACGGCCAGCTGTTTGGTCCTTCTTTCCTGCGCGTCGGTGATGCCCGGCGGGTCGAACTTCGTCGCCCCTTCGGACAGCAGCGTGACGTTGTTCGTCGGCCGCCACTGGGTGTCCATCGTGCGCTTCTCGCCGTTGGGGAACGTCACCGTGAACACCGGGGCGTAACCGTTGCCGAGCAGGTATATCCGGTCGCCCTCGGTCCGCAGCGGCGAGTTGACCTGCAGCTGGTAGTCGCGCCAGGTGCCGGTGTCCAGGTCGTCGCCGGACTGGTACTGCAAGTGGGCGTCGAACAGCTTGGCCTGGCCGGTCGGCAGCCACTCGGCGTCGAACTGGTTCACCTTCAGGCAGAACGGCGACAGGTCGGTGCCGTCGACGCGCAGGCCAGGGTGGAACGAGTCGTAGCCGAGCACGCCGGAGTTGCAGAACTCCTGGCTGCCATCGGCTTTCACGATGACCTGGCCCTCGTAGCCGAACAGCTTGCCGATGGCCAGCGCGACGATCAGGCCGAGCATGGCGAAGTGGAAGATCAGGTTGCCGGTCTCGCGCAGGAAGCCCTTCTCCGCCGAGACGGTCCGGACGCCGCCGTCCTCCTCGCGTTCGACCAGGCGCCAGCCCTTGAGGTTCTGCTTGGCCTGCTCGATCACCGCGGCGGGCTGGTCGTCCAAAGTGGACTCCGCGTGGTGCGGCATCCGGCCGAGGTTGCGCGGCGTCAGCACGGGCTTGGCGCGGACCTGCTTGAGGTACTCCCACAGCCGCGGCAGCAGGCAGCCGACCAAGGAGATGAACAGCAGCAGGTAGATCGCCGAGAACCAGACGCTGGCGTAGACGTCGTAGAACTGCAGTGTGTTGAGCAGGCGGCCCCACCAGCCGTGCTGCGCGATGTAGTCGGCGACCTTGTTGGTGTTCAGCGAACGCTGCGGCAGCAGGGCGCCGGGCAGGGCCCCGAGTGCCAGCAGGAACAGCAGGATCAGGGCAGTGCGCATGGACGTGAGGCCACGCCACGTGTTGCGCAGGAATGCGATCACAACGGCAGCCTCAGGTCACTGACGAACGCGTAGCGCAGCCACGCGATGAACTCGCCCCACAGCCCGGTGATCAGCAGCACCCCCACGGCGAACATCAGCACGCCGCCGAAGATCTGCACCTTCCGGCCGTTGCGCCGCAGCCACCCGGTCGCGCGGACCGCCCAGCGGGCGCCGAGCGCGATGAGCAGGAAAGGCACGCCGAGACCGAGGCAGTAGACCAGCACGAGGAAGATCCCGCGCGCCGCCGCACCGCCGGTCGTCGTGGCGATGGTGAGCACACCGCTGAGGGTCGGGCCGATGCAGGGCGTCCAGCCCAGGCCGAAGATCGCGCCCAGGATCGGGGCGCTGACCAGGCCGCCGCGGGGAAGCTTGTGGAACCGGATGTCGCGTTGCATGCCGGGCACGAACCCGGTGAACACCAGCGCCATCAGGATCATCAGCAGGCCACCGCCGCGCTGCAGCCAGTCCTCGTTGATCGTCAGCTGGTCGGACAGCCACACAAGCCCGCCGACGGTGACCGTGAAGACGACGGTGAACCCGAGCACGAACAGCCCCACGGCCCCGACCACCCGGAACCGGCCCTTCTTGGCGTCCTCACCCGCGTCGACCGCAGGCGCGTCCGCGCCCACCACCGTGGCCAGATAGGCGAGGTAGCCAGGCACCAACGGCACGACACACGGGGACGCGAACGAGATCATGCCCGCGAGCAGCGCCAGCCCACTCGCGAACAACAGCGGCCCGGACGCCGCGATCTCGGCCGGATTCACACCAAGGAGCGTAAGCAAGCCCCTTGACACCCTCACCCCCGGCACCCAGGACCAAAGTCCCCCACCCCCACACCCACCCTGACGAGTGAACCCCGTGCGAACGGCCCACTCGCACGCCCAACTTCGTGACACCCCCTCTGACCTCCCCATATGCTGGATTCGGGGGAGGGCCCGCAGCCACCGGTCAAGAAGCGGCGGGGCCGGGAGGGGACGAGGTCGGACCGGGCTGGGCCGGGTGGGCAGGAGCCGCGAGGTGGAGACCGAACGGGTCGAGAACCGGCGGGATCACGAGGGGGTGGGTCGAGAGGGGT
>CBIMJO010000366.1:0-8131 GCA_966244135.1 uncultured Actinocrispum sp.
CTGGCCATAGAGGCACTGGCTCAGGCCGGGATGGTCTTCGACGCGCCCGACCTGGTCGAGGCCGCGCGCCGGGCCGCCGGGTTGCTGCTCGACCTGCACATGGTCAACGGCCGGCTGCGGCGCACCTCGCGGGACGGTGCCGTCGGCACGTCCGTGGGCGTCCTGGAGGACTACTCGTGTGTCGCGGCCGGGCTGCTTGCGCTGCACCAGGCCACCGGTGAGATCCGCTGGCTGGACGGGGCCGTGGAGCTGCTGGACTGGGCGCTGGAGCGGTTCGCCGACTCGGAGAACCCGGGCGCGTACTTCGACACCGCCGACGACGCCGAAGCCCTCGTGCACCGGCCCGCCGACCCCAGCGACAACGCCTCGCCTTCCGGTGCGTCCGCGCTGGCGTCCGCCCTGCTCACGGCCTCTTCGCTGGTCGGTTCGTCGCGCGCGGGCAGCTACCGGGACGCGGCGGAGCAAGCGGTTGCGCGGGCGGGGTTGCTGGCCGCGCGGGCGCCGCGGTTCGCCGGGCACTGGCTCGGCGTGGCCACCGCGATGCTGCAGGGACCGGTCCAGGTGGCCATCTCCGGAAGTTCACCCGAACTGCTGGCGGCCGCGCTGGCGAAGGCACCCGGGGGAGCGGTGGTGCTCGCGGGATCGACCGATTCGGTACCGCTGCTCGCCGACCGTCCCCTGGTCGATGGAAAACCGGCCGCTTACGTGTGCCGTGGGTATGTGTGCGACCGGCCGGTGACCACGGTCGCCGAGCTGGAAGCCGCCCTTAGCTCTGAGTGAACACGCTGCCGTTGCACATGGAACAGGCGTAGCTTCAGGAGTGATGTAATGATGTAATCAAAGCTACGGAGTACGCGATGTTTGGAGTGCGGCATATGGGACGCGGAGGCTGGCACGGCGGACGAGGACATGGCCGCGGCGGCTGGCAGCAGGCCGACCTGCCGTCGGCCGACGACGCGGCGGCATGGTTCGCCGGGCGCCTGCCGGACGACTGGTACATCGAGCCGCCGACGGTGTCGGTGGACCGCGAGGAGATCATCATCGTCGGCACGCTGGCCGCGCCCGACGGCGAGTTCGAGGACGACGCCGCCCGCGCCGCGGCGGAGGCGGGCCGGATCAGCCGGTACCGCGAGCAGACCCGCGACGAGCGGATCGAGATCGCGCGGCAGGCCGAGCACCGCTACGGCCGCAAGATCGCCTGGGGAGCCAAGTGCGGCTCGTCCGAGGAGCTGTTCACCACCATCTCGGCGCCGGTGATGACCCGGCTGCGCCAGCCCGAGCGGCTGATCCTGGACACCCTGGTCGACGCGGGCGTGGCCCGCTCCCGCTCGGAGGCACTGGCCTGGGCGGTGCGCCTGGTCGGCCAGCACGCCGAGTCCTGGCTGGGCGAACTGCGCGAGGCGATGTCCAAGGTGGACGACCTGCGCGCCAAGGGCCCTGAGCTGTAAGACCTTTCCGGGGGAACGGAAACTGCCGCCGTTCCCCCGGAAAGCTCAGTCGAGGTTGAACTGCCGGTCGGTGACCAGCGCGATCAGCTCCGCGTCGTTGAGCGGATAGTCACTGCGCGGGTTGTTGTTCGACAGTCCGTAGCGCGCCGCGGTGGACACCGAGAACCCAGTCGTGTTGTAGATGAACACGCAGGTGCCGTCCGTGCGGAAATGCGTCGCACTACGTTCCCGCGGGACCTTGTTCCCGCCCTGCACCCGGACGTTCTTGATCACCACGACGCTGCCGTCCGGCTGCGGAAGGCGTTCGCAGCCACCGGCCCCGGGCGGCGAGTCGCACTCGTCCGGCCCGGACCGGATCTGGCGAGCGCCCTTCCCGGACACCACGACGTTGATCGAGGCGGGGCCGATGCCGTCCCGGAACTGGATCGTCGCGCTGGTCATGTCCCAGCCGATGGCCTCGTTCGGGTAGTCCTGGCCGGCCTGGACGACCTCGATCTCCTTGGCGTCGGCCTTCACCGCCGGCAGGACCTGCAGCAGGTGATCCCGGTTGCGGTTCACCTGATTGGTGAGGTCATGTGCCGGATCGGCCGGCTTCGCCGGTGACTGTGGGTGCGGGCTGTCCGGAACCTGTGTCGCGGCGGTGATCGGAATCTCGACGGACTCCCGATCCCCGGTATTCACCAGAACGAAGGCCGCGATCGCGGCCACCGCGAGGGTTCCCGCCCCCGCGGCCAGGCTGGTGCGGCGGTTGCGGCGCCGTTTGGCGCCCTGTTCGGCGACCTCGTCGGGGTCGAACCCGAGCGCGGGTTCCCTGAGCGTGAGGGTGCGCAGCCCTTCGGTGATCTCGTGCTCGTCCACTACCTGCTCCTCTCGGCCGGTTCCAGCCGGGCGATGACCGCGCGCAGGGCCTCCAGGCCGCGCGCGGTCTGGCTCTTGACGGTTCCCTCCGAACAGCGCAGCGCGGCGGCGACCTCAGCGATCGGGAGGTCACCGCAGTAGCGCATGACGACTGCGGCACGTTGTTTTGGCGGGATCTGCGCGAGAGCGGTCAGCAGGATGTCGGAGATGCCGGTGTGCTGGTCGACGTGCTGGGTGTCCGGGACGATCCCGTCCCGGTTCTCCCGCCGCCGCCACGGCCTGCGCTGCTCGTCCAGCCAGCAGCGCAGCACGATCTGGCGGGTGTAGCTGTCCAGCGCGCCGCCGGCGTGCACCTTCGGCCAGGCCTTGTAGAGCTTGAGCAACGCCGTCTGGACGAGATCCTCCGCCAGATGCCAGTCCCCGCACAGCAGGTACGCCGTGCGGCGCAGTGGCAGGGTCCTGCTCCTGGCGAAGTCACGGAACGCCGTGTCGTCCTGCATCCGACCCCCTTGCGCCTTGTCCTGGTGTTACCTACGGACGGCGCGGTGGCCGGGGTTGCAACGGCGAGCTACGGGTACATGGCCAGCCAGATCGCCACGTAGTGGCAGATGGCGGCCAGGATCGTGGCGGCGTGGAAGAACTCGTGGTGGCCGAAGTGCCCGGGCCACGGGTTGGGCCACTTCGTGGCGTAGAAGACCGCGCCGACGGTGTAGAACAGGCCGCCGACCAGGATCAGCACCAGCGCGGCCACCCCAGCGTGGGCGAGCAGGTCGGGCAGCACGAAGATGGCGACCCAGCCCAGCGCGATGTAGATCGGCGTGCCGACCCAGCGCGGGGCATGCGGCCAGGCGAGCTTCATCGCGGTCCCGGCCAGGGCACCGCCCCAGACCACCGCCAGCACGATCAGGCCGGTGTCGCGCGGCATGGCCAGCAGCGAGAACGGCGTGTAGGTGCCCGCGATGAACAGGAAGATCATCGAGTGGTCCAGGCGCTTCATCCACGCCCGGGTCCGCTCGCTCTCCCACCAGGTCCGGTGGTACAGCGCGCTCACGCCGAACAGGCCGAGCACCGTGGCGCCGTAAATCGATGTCGCGAGGGCAGCCGTTCCGGATACGGTCGACGCCGCGAGCGAGATCAGGGCCGCGCCCGTGGCGATCGAGACGAAAAAGGACCAGAAGTGGAGCTTGCCCCGCATGGTCGGTTTGTCGGCGGGTGTTGGCCGTTCGATCGTCGCAGCGGTCACGGTTGTTGAGGTTACGGGACCGTAGGTAGGCCCGACAGCCCCCAGGCCCGTCTCCACAGGGTGTTCACAGGTTGTATGCGGTGCATGCGGGCGATCATGTCCTCGGCCCCGGATGTGGGTAACCTGTTCGGACGTGGCCCGGAGTTGGATACGTAGGCGCGCTGCCGACATCGTCTACGGCCTTTATGAGCGTCGGCTGTCGTGGCAGGTCAAAGGCCTGCCGCGGCCGCGGCACGTGGCCGTCATGCTGGACGGCAACCGCCGGTGGGCGCGGGAGGCCGGGTTCACCGACGTCTCCGACGGCCACCGGGCCGGCGCACAGCGCATCCACAACCTGCTCGAGTGGTGCCAGGAGTCCGGTGTGGAGGTCGTCACCCTCTGGATGCTCTCCACGGACAACACCAGCAGGCCGGACTCGGAACTGGTGCCGTTGCTGGAGATCATCACCGATGTGGTGGACGAGCTCGCCGAGCCGGGCCGCCAGTGGCAGCTCCAGATCCTCGGCGCGCTCGACGTTCTCCCGTCCGAGGTCGCGGACAAGCTGACCGCCGCCGCGGCCCGCACGCGCGGCCGCAGCGGCCTGAAAGTCAACGCCGCGGTGGGTTACGGCGGTCGCCGGGAGATCGCCGACGCGGTCCGCAAGCTCCTGCTGCAGCACGCCGAGGCCGGAACCTCCATTGAGGAGCTCGCCGAGGTCCTGAGCGTCGACCACATCGCCGAGCACCTGTACACCTCCGGCCAGCCCGACCCCGACCTGGTGATCCGGACCTCCGGGGAGCAGCGGATGTCAGGGTTCCTGCTCTGGCAGTCGGCCTACTCCGAGATGTGGTTCTGCGAGGCCTACTGGCCCGACTTCCGCCGGACGGACTTCCTGCGGGCCATGCGCGACTTCGCCATCCGCCACCGCCGCTTCGGCTCCTGAGGACTTTTCCGGCACCCCCGGACACGGAAAGCGCCGGGAACCCAGTGGGCTCCCGGCGCTTGGACACCAGAGGGTGTCAGTCCTCGATGCCACCCTCAGCGCAGCTGTGGGTGATCGACGGGGACAGCACCGGCACAGCGGCACCCAGGACACCCACGTTGTTGCCGCAGGCGCCGGCGATCACGTTGATGTTGATGTCCTTCAGGATGTCGATGTCGTTCAGGTTGACCAGGCCGACCTGGCCGTTGTGCGCGGAGTTGATGTCGCGGTGGTGGGCCTGACCGGCGAATGCCGGTCCGCCGAGCATCAGCAGTCCCGCCGCGGCGGCGGCAACAACACCAGCCTTCTTCAACACTTCAACACGCTCCTCGGGTACGGGGTGGTATTCGAGAACAATTGCGGTTCTCTCGTCGCAAGAACCTACTCCCGATCGGGCGGAATACCGGCCCAGATTCCCCTATCGTGTGAAGGCGGGCGGTCAACAATCCCCATTCCGGTGATATCCGGCTGACCGCGCGTGTCGCTGTTGCTGGGCATTCGCCGGTCTTGATCACGCTGTGTCAGCGGTTCGCCCGATCGATTGATACGGGCATTTTCGGGCAGCGAAAAGCGCGAAGGGCGCCGGGAGACCCGACGCCCTTCGCGCTGGTGATTCAGTCAGAACCGAGTCACTCGCCGTCGACGATGCCGCCGGCCGCGCAGCTGCCGGTGATCGACGGGGACAGGATCGGCACAGCGCCGCCCAGCACGCCGACGTTGTTGCCGCAGGCACCCACGACGCCGTTGACGTTGATGTCCTTGGCGATGTCGATGTCGTTCAGGTTGACCAGGCCGACCTGGCCGTGCTTCGCGCCGTTGATGCCATCCATGTGGCCGTGGCCCTCACCGGCGAAAGCCGGGGCGCCGAGCATCAGCAGACCGGCCGCGGCGGCGGCAATCACACCAGCCTTCTTCATCACTTTGTCCACACTCCTGAAGTCGGGGATCTTGCCGAGAACCCACGAGAGTCCCGCTGTTCTCAGGGCAAGAAACTACTCGGGCCCGGGTGGCCTCACCGGGCGAATTCCACGATTGTGTGACCCGGCAATGGTCAATATCGCCTAATCCGGTGTAGTTCGATTTGTTGCAATTTTCCGGCGCGTCCCGGTTGCGCCCCGCGTTCTGCCTGCTACGCAGGGCGATCGTGGCAGCGGGTGGCGATCCCGGACGGCGTCGTGCGCACGGAAGATCAACTACTGATTGTGATCAGCATCCCCCTTACGGAGGATGTTAACTAGGTGACCATCAGGTGACCGCATGCCGCCCGTACCCATCCTGAACTGCGGTTTTTCGGTTCCCGAAGCGCCGATCCGGTGTGCCCGGCGTGTGTCGGGCCGGTGACGACTTGGCGAATCACCTGTGTGGCAGCCTGCGCGGCAGGCCGGAACGCAGGTAACTTCCGAGGTGACGGGTCGTGCGCATGCGGCTCGTCCCGGGAGGCCCTGGTCGTGGCAGTCACTAGCGCGAGAGGGCCGGCACCGGGCCCTCGTTGGCGACCCGCCTGAGGCGAGCCGCCGAGCCAGGGGCCTAGGACCGGCCCAACGAGGAAAGCGGACGCCGTGCCGCGTTCGTCAGGGAGTTGCCGTGACCGCACCGCGTTCGGCCAGGCGTTCCGCCGGCCAAGGTTCTTCCCGCAGTTCCTCCCGCGGCGCCTCGCGTCGTACCACCCCCGCCCGCCACATCTACGTGCTGGACACCTCCGTTCTGCTGTCGGACCCCTGGGCGATGACCAGGTTCGCCGAGCACAGCGTGGTGCTCCCGCTCGTGGTGATCAGTGAACTGGAGGGAAAGCGGCACCACCCCGAACTGGGCTGGTTCGCCCGCACCGCCCTGCGCATGCTGGACGATCTGCGGTTGCGGCACGGCAGGCTCGACACCCCGGTCCCGATCGGCGACCACGGCGGCACGCTGCACGTCGAGCTGAACCACCAGGACCCGTCGGTGCTCCCGGCCGGTTTCCGGACCGACTCGAACGACGCCCGTATCCTGGTCTGCGCGCTCAACCTGGCCGCGGAGGACCCGGCGTCGGTCGTGACCCTGGTGACCAAGGACATCCCGCTGCGGGTGAAAGCGGCGGCGGTGGGCCTCACCGCGGACGAGTACCGCGCCCAGGAGGTCACGCCGTCGGGCTGGACGGGAATGGCGGATGTCGAGGTCTCCCAGGACGTCGTGGACGCCCTGTTCGCGGAGAACGTGGTCGACCTCGTCGAGTTCGGTGTGGACACGCTGACGGACATGCCCTGCAACACCGGTCTGCGGCTGCTGGCGGGCACGTCCAGCGCGCTGGGGCGGGTGACGCAGGACAAGAAGGTGCGGCTGGTCCGCGGCGACCGTGAGGTCTTCGGCCTGCACGGGCGCTCGGCCGAGCAGCGGATCGCCCTGGACCTGCTGATGGACCCGGACGTGGGCATCGTGTCCCTCGGCGGGCGCGCCGGTACCGGCAAGTCGGCGCTGGCGCTGTGCGCGGGCCTCGAGTCGGTGATGGAACGGCGGCTGCACCGCAAGGTGATCGTCTTCCGGCCGGTGTACGCGGTGGGCGGCCAGGAGCTGGGCTACCTCCCGGGCTCGGAGAACGAGAAGATGCAGCCCTGGGGCCAGGCGGTGTTCGACACCCTGGGCGCGCTGGTGAGCCCGCCGGTGATCGAGGAGGTGATGGATCGCGGCATGCTCGAAGTCCTGCCGCTGACCCACATCCGCGGCCGGTCGCTGCATGACAGCTTCGTGATCGTGGACGAGGCGCAGTCCCTGGAACGCAACGTGTTGCTGACCGTGTTGTCCCGCCTGGGCACGGGCTCCCGCGTCGTGCTGACCCACGACGTCGCCCAGCGCGACAACCTCCGCGTCGGCCGCCATGACGGCGTCGCGGCCGTGATCGAGAAGCTGAAGGGCCACCCCCTCTTCGCCCACGTCACCCTGACCCGGTCGGAACGTTCGCCGATCGCGGCCCTGGTGACCGAGATGCTGGAGGACTACCCCGGCTGAGATCGATGGGAAACCGGCAGGGCCCGCTGTGGCCCTGCCGGTTTCTCTTTGTCCTTTGTGGAGGGTTACCAGCCGGTGGGGAGCGGGCGGCCCTCGGCGAAGCCGGCGGCGGACTGGACGCCGACGACGGCCTTGGCGTGGAAGTCCTCGAGGGTGGTGGCGCCGGCGTAGGTGCAGGCGGACCGGACACCCGAGCAGATGCCGTCGAGGAGGTCCTCGACGCCGGGGCGGGCCGGGTCGAGGCGCATCCGGGAGGTGGAGATGCCTTCCTCGAACAGGGCTTTGCGCGCGCGGTCGAACGAGTTGTCGCTGCGGGTGCGGGCAGTGACGGCCCGTTTCGAGGCCATGCCGAAGGATTCCTTGTAGGGCTGGCCGTGTTCGTCGTGCCGCAGGTCGCCGGGCGACTCGTAGGTTCCGGCGAACCAGGAGCCGACCATGACGCTGGCGGCACCGGCTGCCAACGCGAGCGCGACATCCCGCGGGTAGCGAACACCGCCGTCTGCCCACACGTGTTTGCCGAGTTCGCGTGCTTGTTCCGCGCACTCGAGGACGGCCGAGAACTGGGGGCGGCCGACGCCGGTCATCATCCGCGTCGTGCACATCGCACCGGGGCCGACACCGACCTTGAGGACATCAGCG
>CBIMJO010000367.1:0-8127 GCA_966244135.1 uncultured Actinocrispum sp.
GAGCCCGCCGCCATGGTGGGCTTCGCGGGCCCGACGGTGATCGAGCAGACCATCCGCCAGAAGCTGCCGCCCGGCTTCCAGACGGCCGAGTTCCTGATGGACCACGGCGTGCTCGACCTGGACTACACGTTGGAGTGAAGCTCCTGCACCTCAACGGGCCACCCGGGATCGGCAAGTCGACCATCGCCCAGCGCTACGCCGACGACCATCCCGGGGTGCTCAACCTCGACATCGACCGGCTGCGGCCCTTGGTGGGCGGCTGGCGCGACCGGTTCTCCGAGACCAACCGGATCATCCGTCCGCTTGCCCTGAGCATGGCCCGCACCCACCTCGCCGCAGGCCTGGACGTGGTCATGCCGCAGTACATCGGCGTGGCGAGCGAACTGGCGAAGTTCGAGGCGGCGGCGCGTGAGAACGGAGCGGTGTTCCACGAGATCGTGCTGATGGACACGAAGCAACGCGCGCTGCGCCGGTTCGCCGACCGCGACGACACGCCCTGGGACCGGGCGGCGCGCGACGCGATCGATCAGGACGGGCTGGCCCGGGCCTACGACCGGCTCACCGCCCTGGTGACCGGACGCCCGCACGCGACCGTGATCCACACGAGCACGGTCGAGCAGACCTACCAGGCGCTGCTCACGACAGTGCGGGCTGCAGCATCGTGAGGGTGCCGTTGTCGGCGTCCAGCTCGGCCTCGGCGCCCAACGGCACGGTCAGCTGCCCCGCGCAGTGCCCGAACCCCAGCTCCCAGATGGTCGGGATGCCCAGCGACCCGATCAGGTCCGTCAGCACCGCCTCCACCTCGTGCGGCGGCCCGCACTCGGTCCACGAGCCCAGCGCGATCCCGTTCACCCCGGTGAACCATCCCGCGCGCAACAGCGCCGTGAAGATCCCGTCCAGCCGGTACGGGTCCTCGGTGACGTCCTCCAGCAGCAGGATCACACCATCGGGTGCATTCGCGCCGGGGGCGCCGAGCTGCGCGGACAGCAAGCTCGAGTTCCCGCCGACCACCACGCCCCGCGCGGTTCCGTGCACCATGGTCGCGCTCGCCGGCCCGGTCAGCACCTGCGCGTCCTCGGGCGTGAACAGGACGCGGCGGGCGTGCTCGCGAGCCTCGGCGTCCTCGACGAACCCGCTCGTGGCGACCATCGGCGCGAACAAGGTCACCACATCGAGGTACTTGGCCATCGCGGTGTGCAGCACGGTCACGTCACTCGACCCGAGGAACACCTTCGGCGAGGCCTGCGCCATCGCGTCCCAGTCCAGCAGGTCGACCATCCGCAGGCACCCGTACCCGCCGCGGACGCACCACACCGCGTCGACGTGCGGGTCGCACCAGGCGGCCTGAAGATCGGCCGCCCGGTCGGAGTCCAGGCCCGCCAGGTACGGCAGGGTGGGGTGCCGGTCCAGGACGTGCTTGCCGACCTCGACCTGCAGCCCCCATGACTCCAGCTGCTTGATGCCCTTGGCCAGGAACTTCGGTGCCACCGGGCCCGCGGGCGCGACCAGCGCGACCCGCGAGCCCGGACGCAGCCGATGAGGACGGGCCGTCACCTGCTCAGCTCCAGGGTGGTCGTCGCGTCCGGGGTGAACCCGAGGACCTGGCCGTAGAACGACAGTTTCGCGTTGAGCACGGCGATCAGTGTGGACGCCTTGCGGAACCCGTGCTGCTCGCCCTCGAAGGTGAGGTAGGCGTGCGGGATGCCGGTGCCCTCGAGGCTGGCCACGAACCGGTCGGCCTGCTCGGGCGGGCAGACCTGGTCCTCCAGGCCCTGCAACAGCAGCACCGGCCCGGCCAGCCGGTCCACCCGGTTGGTGGGCGAGCGTTCGGCGTACCGGTCCGGGTACTGGTCGTACGGGCCGATCAGCCGGTCGAGGTAGCGCGACTCGAAGTCGTGGGTCTGGCCGATCCACCCGGTCAGGTCCAGGATCGGGCACTCGATCGTGCCGCACTTGTACGTCGTCACCGACGTCATCGACGCCGCGGAGGTCCAGCCGCCCGCGCTGCCGCCCTCGATCGCCAGCCGGGCGCCGTCCGCGCTGCCCTCGTCGGCCAGCGCCTGGGCCACAGTGGCGCAGTCCTCGACGTCGACCAGGCCCCACTGCTCGTACAGCGACTCCCGGAACTCGCGGCCGTAGCCAGTGGAGCCGCCATAGTTGACCGCGACCACGCCGATGCCGCGGCTGGTGAAGAACGCGAAGTCCAGGTTGAGCATGGCCCCGAACTTCCCGGTCGGCCCGCCGTGGACATACACCAGGTACGGCGGTTTCTCGCCCTCGGGCGCCGTGAAGTCCGGGTTGTGCGGCGGATACACCAGCGCCGGGATCGAGCGGCCTTCCGGCGAGGTGAACACCCGATCGTGTGGTACCGACACGTACGCCGGGTCGATGGGGGAGTCCTGCGGGGTGAACGCGGTCAGCCCACCGTTGGACAGGTTCAGCCCGACGACCGCCGTCTCCACGGTCGGGCTGCCCGCGATCGCGTACACCACACCGTCGTACGCGGAGATCGAGCGCCACGCGGTGAGGTCGCTGTCCACATCGGTCACCGTGCCGCTGCGTTCGTCCAGAATGGCCAGTGCGCCCGACCGCAGGATCGCGAACCGGCCGTGCCCCAGCGGCGCGAACCAGCGTGCGCCCATCCGCCACAGCGGCCCGCCGAGCTCTTCCTTGCCGGGAGCCAGGTTGCGCACCGTGCCGTCGAGGTCGTAGCGGAAGAGGTTCCACCAGCCGTCCGGATCGGACAGTGCCAGGAGACTCGTGGCGTCCTCCCACTCGACCTGGCAGATCGCCTCCCGCGGGCCGCCGGCCAGCACCCGGTGCGGCCCGAACGTGCCGTCGTCCTCGACGCGTGCGACGCACAGTTCGGTGGCGTCCCACGGCAGATCCGGGTGCTCCCAGCCGAGCCAGACCGCGTGCCGGCCGTCCGGGCTGATCTTCGGTCCGGTCATGAAATGGTGGCTCGCGCCCAGCACCCGCACCCCGTCGCGGCCTAACGCGACAAGATCACGCCGTACGTCGGTGGGCTTGTCCCCGGTGATCGTCTCCCGGACGCACCACACTTCGCCGTCCTTGCCTGGCATGAGGTCGCCGTAGCGCAACCCGTGCTGCCGCTCGGGTTCCGGCGTGATCGGTTCGGGCGTTCCGCCCACAACGGGCACCAGGTACACGCGCTGATCCGCCCAGTTGGTGAACGCCACCCTCCCGTCGGGCAGCACCGCGTAGGGGAACGCGCCGTACTCGTGCACCCGGTTGCGGACGTTCCAGCCACCGGGCAGGACCTCCACCGGGTCGCCGCCCGGAGCGGCGTGCATCAGCGCGATCCGGCCGTTCTCCGTGGGTCTGCTGTGCGTCCACCACAGTTCGCCTCCGGCGAACGAGGGCCAGTCGGGGCCACCTCCGGCCGCGGCCGCCACCTCAGCGGACACCGGCGACTTCCAGCTGCCATACGGCGCGATTTCCACCACAAGCTGACAGTACTGGTGTCCCATTTACCCGTCACGCCCTGTGAAGCCGGTGTCAACTTGGGCAGCCGGGCTGCTGGCCCGGGGCCGCGTGTCATAAGGTCAAAGGTGCCATGGCTCGTGTCATACATGTCTTCCGTCAGCCCGACCGGTTCATCGCCGGGACAGTCGGGCAGCCCGGTGATCGCACCTTCTACCTGCAGGCGTCCCAGGACGCCCGCACGGTCAGCGTCAGCCTGGAGAAACAACAGGTGGTCGTGCTGGCCGAACGCATCGGGTCGCTGCTGGAGGAGGTCGGCCGCCGGTTCGGCGCCGAGGTCCCCGGCGACACCCCCGACGAGATGCTCGACTCCGAACCGCTCGAGGTGCCCCTGGACGAGGAGTTCCGGGTCGGCACCATGGGTCTGGGCTGGGACGCCGAGACCCGCGCGGTGGTGATCGAACTGCTCGCGGTGTCCGAGACCGAGGTCGACGAGGCCGTCGTGCTCGACGACACCGAAGAGGGACCGGACGCCGTGCGGGTGTTCCTGACCCCGGCCGGCGCCAAGGCCTTCGCCGACCGCGCCGACCGCGTGGTGCGCGCCGGCCGCAAGCCCTGCCCGCTGTGCGGCGAGCCGCTGGACCCCGACGGTCACGTGTGCCCGCGGCAGAACGGCTACCGCAGAAGCGACGAGGGCTGACGTTGCGAGCAGGTGACCCGGCGGCGCTCGAGCTGATCACCCAGGGCGCGATGGAGGTCGAGGGCCGCCTGGTCGACGCCTCCAACGCCACCCTCTACTGCGGGATCAGCCACGAAGGCGTCGCCGCGCACTGCGTGTACAAACCCATCAGCGGCGAACGAGCACTGTGGGACTTCCCCGATGGCACCCTCGCGGGCCGCGAGGTCGCGGCCTACCTCGTCTCGGAAGGCGCGGGTCTGGGCCTGATCCCGCCCACCGTGCTGCGCGAGGGCCCGTTCGGCCTCGGCATGGTCCAGCTGTGGGTGGACACCAAGGAAGGCGACGACCTCGTCGACGTCCTGGCCCCCGCGGACGTCCCCGACGGCTGGCGCATGGTCCTGCGCGCTCACGACCGCTTCGGCGAACCCGCGGTGCTCACCCACGCCAACCACCCCAGCATCCAGCTCATGGCCGCGCTGGACATCCTGATCAACAACGCCGACCGCAAAGGCGGCCACGTCCTGCACGGCACGGACGGCAACGTCTACGGCGTCGACCACGGAATCTGCCTGCACACCGAGAACAAACTCCGCACGGTGCTGTGGGGCTTCGTCGGCGAAGTCCTGCCGCCCGAAGCCATCGACTCCTTCGCGGGCCTGCGCTCCCAGCTCGACGGCGCCCTCGGCGAACAGCTCTCCGCGCACATCACCCGCCGGGAACTGCGGGCGCTGCGCGCCCGCACCGACAAACTCCTGCGCGACCCGGTCTTCCCGGAGCCGAACCCCGACGGCCGCCCGCTGCCGTGGCCCATGTTCTGAGGGCACTGCTGTCACGGCTGGACGACCTGTCTTGTCTTGCGCTGCATGACTTTCCAGCGGACCATCCGCGTCCGGATGTTCGCGCGAGCGATCGATGAGCCGAACCGGGTCGCCAGCCAGCTGGAGCTGCTGTTCGACCTGACGTTCGTGGTCGCGGTGGCCAGTGCCGTCAGCCAGTTGGCGCACACCATCGACGCCGGTCACGCCGCCTCGGGCGTCCTGCCGCTCCTCGAGGTGTTCTTCGCGATCTGGTGGGCGTGGATGAACTTCACGTGGTTCGCGTCCTCCTATGACACCGACGACGTCGCCTACCGGCTGATGACCATGCTGCAGATGGCCGGGGTGCTCATCCTCGCCGTCGGCGTGCCGGCCGCCGCGGACGACGGTGACTTCCGCATCGTGACGTTGGGCTACCTCGTCATGCGGATGGCCCTTGTCGCCCAGTGGATCCGCGCCACGATCGCGGATCCGGCAGGCATACCGCGCTGCGCTACGCGGCAGGCATTTCGGTGTTGCAGGCCGGCTGGCTGGTACGGCTGGCACTGGCGGAATCCGGTGCGCTGCCCGGCAGCGGGCTGCTGCCCGCCTTCGCCGTCCTGGCCGCGCTGGAGCTGGCGGTGCCGCCGTGGGCGGAGCGCGGGAACCGGACGAGCTGGCATCCCCACCACATCGCCGAGCGGTACAACCTGTTCACGATCATCCTGCTGGGCGAGAGCCTGCTCGCGGCCTCGACCGGAGTCAGCGCCGCGCTGCGGGAAGGGCGGACGTGGTCGCTGGCCGGCATCGCGGGATCGGGCCTCGTGCTGATCTTCGCGATGTGGTGGTTGTACTCCCTGGAACCGGCCGGGAAGGCACTGGCCGGGCGGCGGCATCTGTCCTACCTGTGGGGCTATGGCCATTTTGGACTGTTCGCCGCCCTGGCCGCCGTCGGCGCCGGGCTCAAAGTGGCCGTGGCGCAGGACGGGCAGCACACCGCGATCCCGCCAGCCACCGCCGCGTACGCGGTGGCGATACCTGTCGCCGGGTTCCTGGTCCTGCTGTGGGCGATCCACGTGTCACTGCGGCGGCGTTCGGTCACCGAGCACATCGGCCCGCCGGTCGGTGCCGCCGTCGCGCTGCTGTTGCCCCAGCTGGTCCCGGCCGTGGGGCTGGCCGGAACCGTGGCCGTGCTCGCGGCGGTCTGTGTCGTGGGCACCGCGCTGGCCCTCGGCTCCCACCACCCCCAGCCGATGATCAGCTGAGCGTGAATGCTGCTCACCCGGCGCCGCGACGCCAACCCGAGATTCGACGGGCTGCTGAACGTTTAAGGGTTAGGCGTTCGCGCGGCGGAGGCGTTCGGCTGCTTGGCTCTTCAGGGCGTCTCCGGCGACCGGGACGTCACCGTGGAGTGCTTCCCACCGGGCGTTGTATGCCGGGGTCCACAGGCTGGCGGCCCATGCCACCTGGAGTTCCTCGGCGGTGAAGGTGCGGCCGGTCGTGTCCTGATAGGTCGCGAGGAATGCCGCCGAGCTCTCGATCGGCGCCAGCGTGGGCGGGCCGGAGCTGGCGAACGCCCCGCTGGCCGCTCCCGCCAGCGCCGCCTCGGGTTGCCAGGCCAGGCTGTCCCAGTCGTGCACCGCCCACACCTCGTTGCCGTGCCACCGCAGGTTCTGTGCCTCGAAGTCGGCGTGGCCCAGGACGCACGGCAGCCCGGCGGCCATGATCCGCTTGCGGACCCGCTCGGCCGTGTCGACGACGGAGACGGGCACGACACTCTGGTCCCGCTCATCCAGGAAGCCGATCGCCGGCCACACCCCGGGATCCATGTGGTCCCAGCGCGACCACCGCGGGCTCGGCAGCGGAGGTGCGACGGTCACGCCGGCCAGTTCGATCATCACCCGGGCGAACACCTCGGCGTACCGCACGGCCACGTCCGGCGAGTCCCCGTGCAGCACCTCGCCACCGGGCCGGAACTCCTCGGCGTGCACCGCCAGCGGGCCGACCCCGACAACTGGTGTGAGCGGCCGGGCGCACGGAAACCCGCGCTCGGCCAACACCATCTGCGCCGCCACACACGACCCGGCCCGGCCGTCATCGTGGCGCGCCTTGACCACGACCTCGGCACCGTTGGCCAGCCGCAGACCGAACACCGTCGAGATCTGGCGGAGCCGGAACACCACATCGACGGGTTCGCTTGCCAGGTGGTCGAGGCACCACTCCGGCAGCCAGGCCGGGAGATCGTTCGACAGCATGGTGATCACTGTGTCATAGCGCTGTTCAGCGTAAGTACAAATAGCTACACAACGGGATTCACCTCGCACAAGTAACGCAAGACCGCGAACAGGCGAGAAGTGGGTGGATATCAGCATCGCGCCCTGAGGGGAAAACGCCGTTGAGCTTCAAGGATCTCTCCCTTCCCGTCGTGCTGGGCCTGGCCGGCGTGGTGCTCCTGATGGCGGGCGTGCTCGGTAAGAAGTTCGTTTTCCTGCAGTCGCGCATCCCCGAGACGGCCGGCAAGGTCCGGGTCGCTGGTGTTCTGGTCGGGTCCATCCTCATCCTGTTGGGGATCAGCACGTTCACCTACCAGATCCGGCACGTCGCCGGGCAGGAGCTGCCCGACCCGCCCACCTCGTCGGACCCACCGACGACAACTTCGCCGACATCCGAGACCTCCGAAACAACGTCTCGGACAACGTCCACAACCACCACTACGAATTCGTCAAAGAATTACACCAGCGACTCTCCGACAAGCAGCACATCGAAGTCATCACACACAACAACAACCCGCACGACCACGGGGGTCAAGCCATTCGCGGGACAGGTGAAGCCGATCGGCGCGGAGGTGTTCGACCAGCCCTATTTCACCGCGCGCAAAGTGGGATTCCTACCCGGCGGTTCGGTCGCGGAGATCTTCTGCACCACCCGCGGCCAGATGTCGCGCGACCCGTATAACGGGTACATGACCGACCTGTGGGACTTCGTCGGCACCGGCTACATCCCCGATGTCGCGGTCGACACGCGGACCAACGCGCCGACGCGGGGTCCGTGCCGCTGAGACCGGTACGGTCCCACGCGTGCGATCACAGAACTACGGCCGCGACATCCTTTCGGGCAAACCCAAGCGGGTGATCCCGGAAATGGCCGCCGAGCCGGGCCTGGTGGTCGAGGACCCGGCGAGCGGGTTCTGCGGCGCGGTGGTCCGCATCG
>CBIMJO010000368.1:0-8101 GCA_966244135.1 uncultured Actinocrispum sp.
TGGTGTGGGTGTCATCTTTTTTCCTAAAGAAATCCGCCTGCGCGAAGAATGCCGGAGTGTTCTTGGGTGTGGGATTGGCCATACCCCGAAGGCTCCCGAACACCACCCGCGCTGTCTTGAGTAGAGCTACTCACCTGCGCGATTCGTGACAATCTCGTTGTCCCACCAGGAGATCACCACCTCCGCCCGTAGGATGCGGGCGACCTGCCTGTCATGACCGAGGAGCAGCTGTGGCGCTGGACGAGCTCAAGAACACCTGGGAGAGCCTCGGTGACGTCGATCCACTGTGGGCCGTGGTGAGCGACCCGGACCGGCGCGACGGGCAGTGGGACCTCGCCGAGTTCATGCAGACCGGCCGTGAGTCGGTCGCCCGCGTGGTCGGCACGCTCGCCGATCACGGGCTGAGCCTGGGGTCGCGGGTGCTCGACTTCGGCTGTGGGGTGGGCCGGCTGAGCAACGGGCTGGCCGAGTACGCGGACTCCATTGTCGGCATCGACATCGCGGCCTCCATGCTCAAGCAGGCCGAGGAGCTCAACCGGCACCCGGGCAAGCTGGAGTTCGTCCAGTACGACGGGCTGACGCTGCCGTTCGAGACGGCGTCGTTCGACGGCGCGCTGAGCCTGCTGGTCCTCCAGCACGGCCGCCCCGAGGTGCAGTTGCGCTGCCTGATGGAGCTGCAGCGCGTGGTCCGGCCCGGCGGCGTGCTGTTCCTGCAGATCCCGAGCCGTCCGCTGCTGCAGCGCCTACTGCCTGCCGAGACCTATCGGGCCCGCTTCGACGCGCACCAGGTCCCGCAGCGCCTGGCGCCCGGTGAGCAGGCGACGTTCACCGTTGGTGTCACCAACATCAGCGAACACCGCTGGCAGTCCGCGGCGGTGTTCCAGCTCGGCAACCACTGGCTGGCCAGCGGCGAGACCGTCGTGCGGGACGACGGCCGCGCGATGCTGACCGCCGATGTCGAGCCTGGTGCGACGGTCGAGCTGGCCATCACCGTGACGGCTCCCGAGACGCCCGGCGCCTACGAGCTCGAACTCGACCTCGTGCACGAGCTGGTCACCTGGTGGAAGGACACCGGCTGCGAGACCGTGCGGTTCCCGGTCACCGTGGACGCGACCGCCGAACCGGCCCAGCCCGCCGCGGTCGAGCCCGTTGCCGAGGCTGTGGCCGAATCACCAGAGCCGGGCGACGACCATCCTGGTGAGGCCATCGAGATGCACGGCCTGCACATCGACTTCCTGCGCCAGCTGTTCGACTACAGCGGGACAGAGGTCATCGCCGCGATTGCGGACAAATCCGCCGGCGAGGAGTGGGAGAACTACAGTTATGTCCTTCGGCGCCGCTGAGTCGGGTAAGGGGTTTCGGGAAATGGGTTGGCAGGACGACCTGAACAGCCTTGAGGCGGACCTGTCGGCGGGACGGATCCGCGTTGAGGAATACCGCAGGCGCCGGGACGACCTGCTGGCCGCCGCGTCCAGCAACCCGCCCCGCGGCGGCGTGCCGGAACGGCGGCAGCCGCCGATCGTGAACGCGAACGACCCGCGGCTCAATGTCTCTCCCGTCGAGGTGACCCAGCAGATCAACCCGGACTCGTGGGTGGCCAAGCCGGGCGGCATGATCATCGACCAGCCGCCGGTGGCCGCCGATCCGCCCGCTTCCGCCCCGGCGCCAATGCAGGGTGCCGAGGTGTTCGGGCTGCAGACGGCGGCCGCGCCGCCCAGCGGACGGGGCTGGCTGCGGTTCGTGGTGGCGATCGTCATCCTCGGCGTGATCGCGGCGATGATCTGGTTCTTCGCGTTCAACAAGAACTCCGGCGAGCCGACCCCCGGCGCCAGTGGCGAATTCTCCCTGGAGAAACTGCCGAATCCCACCGACTCGCCATTGACCACCGCCGGCGTGCTGAGTGTCGACCAGGCACAGGTGTACAACCTGATCCGGCCGGACGAGGCCGCATATCTGGCGGCCGCGGGCACGCAGAAGATCTTCTACCGGCAGATCACCAGCGGAACCGTCTCCACGCAGATCTTCTATTTCCAGCTCGCCCCCGGAACCGCGGGCGGCTCGCTGGCCAAGCAGATCGTGGACCGCGGCGCCAAGCTCGGGATGCAGAACGTCCCGGATCTGCCCGCCGGGACCACCGGAATCGAGGCATTGTCGGCCACATCCGGGATTCTGGAGGCGATTTACCCGACCGACCGGGGTGCGGTCCGGATCGTCGTCGGCCAGCTCGCCCCACCAGAGGAGAAGGCGCTGATCAGCACGCTCAAGAAAACAGTGACGTCGGTCCAGGGGTCATTGCCGAACCGGTGAGCGGCGGGCCCGCAGCCACCGTTCGGCCGGTATTTCCACGAACCGGTGCAGGATTTCCGCCACCCCGGCGGACACGGCGAGGGAAAGCACGATGCCCGCGTCGAAGCCGATGACGGACGCGACATGGTCCATCACCACGAAAATGCACGCGGTGTGGATCAGGTAGATCGCGTAGGTCCGCTTGGACCAGTTCCGGATCAGTTTCGACCGGCTGACCGGGCCGTTGACGTTCATCATGACCGCGACGAACAGCACCACCAGCGCGGCCGTCCGGACATTGGCGTAATTCTGGTGGGTCGCCATCGCGACCTGGTCCATCCAGGAGAACAACGCCAGATGCACCGCGCTGATTAAAGCGGCGATGGCACGGTGGATCTGGCGTGTATGCGCGAGTGAGATCAGCTGTCCGATGCACAGCAGCGGCAAATAACCGAAGATCTCGTTCAGCTCGAGCACAGCCTGGTTGTGGCTGCCCGCAGTGGTGAGCACGACGACGAAACACATCATGGCCACGACCATCGGAGGGATCCACGGTCGCCGACGCAGCGCTGGAATGGCCGCAGCGACATAGCAGTAGAAACCGACCTGGATCACCAGCGTCCACGTGACACCGGCGATGGTCTGCAGCGGTGAGGTGAAGAAGTTGGCCAGCAGCAGACCTCGCAGCAGGTCGCCGACGCTGAGGCCGGCCGGGCTGACCTCGTCGCCGACCCGCTGGCCGACGTTCACCAGGATCCACACCAGCGGGATGACCGCCCACAGCAGCGGCGCGATCCTGGTCAGCCGCCGCCAGAGGAACTGGCCGGGGTTCTCCCGCTGGGTCACGTAGGTCACCACGACCCCGCTGACCACCAGGAACATCGCCACACCAAGAAACGACAGCCGGTCGTTGAGCTGCAAGGTGCCGATCACGTTGGCCTGCACCCAATCGGTGAGCCACCAGTGCTGTCCCCGAACGATGAACCACGCCTGAACATGCGCGTAGACCACCAGGCAGGAAGCCAGTACCCGGACGAAGTCCAAGCCGTGCAAGTAACGGCTCTCCGGCTGTGCGCTGTCCGGCTTGCGGCGCAACAAAAGCACGAGCAGAACGGCGTAGACCACAGTAAGCGCGTGCCACCACCCGGTCAGCTCCGGATAGATCGTCTCGGCGATGCCCGGGACGCTGACGCACAACACGCCAAGCACGACTGCACGCCAAGTACCCAGTCGGATCAGCACGCCGAGGGTGAGCAACGGCAGGTACTCCGCGATCAGGCCAACCTGGTGCAGTCCCGGCACTTTGCCCAGTACCAGCAAGGCATACGCGGCTTCCAGCTGCAGCAGAACGGAGATCCACGGCCAGCGCCGGGTCGGCGCCCAGATCCCGACGAACAACACGAGCGCGCAGACCGGCCGCAGCACCCCGCCCAGTTCGGCCGAACCCAGCAGCACCCCGGCTATCCCGAGCACGAGCAGCACCGCGACCGGCAAGGTCAACCGGTGCAACAGCTCCGGCGTGATCAGCAGGCCGAACGCGATCAGCAGCAACGCGATGCCCAGGAACGCGAAGTCCTCGCCGATGCCGAGCGGCTTGTTCACCCACTCCCGGACCACAACCACGGGCGTGGGCGGCAGACCGCGCCACAACGCGGCCAGGTACCCGTACGCCACCAGCGCGAGCCCCAGGATGAACAGGCGGCGGTCAGTCATCGGCGGACAACACGGCGAGCTGGCGGTCGAGCAGCGGCTTGAACCCGTCCGGCGGCCCGGCCAGTTCCATCCGTACAAGCAGGTCGTTGTGGTGGTAGTGAATGCGAGCGGCCGAGGGATGAGTCAGGACCAACGGCGCCTGGCGGGTGAAGCCGCCGGCGATCTCCAGGTCGTTCAACGCCGCGGCGGCCGAGCGCGCGGTCTCGCTGTCCCGCACCTGGGTCACGACCACGATCAGCCGCCCCTCGGGCAGCGTCGGGTTCACCAGGATGCGCGCCGGACCTGGACCCGCGTCGCGGAAGAGCCTGGTCTCCTCGGGGCTGAGGAACCCGAGCTTGTCCACGTCGTCGAACGTGCGCAGGTAGCCGTAGTCGTCCTGACCGCTGCCGAAGCCGGCGATCGTCAGGCCGCTACCCGGGCGCCTGCCGCTGTCCCCATCGGCCCGCACGTCGCTGGGACTCGCGGCGGGAAACCGGCCACCCCAGACCAGCCAGGCGGCAGCAGCGACCACGACAAGCGTGATCACAACCGCCGCCCCACGTAACCGGTCCCCAGTCATCGACAGCTACGACGGCTTGAGCCACAAGGTGATGAACCCGGTCTCGGCCGCCCTGGCCTGGTCGACCAGCGTCTTGTCCGAGCGGCGCCGACGGTCCACTCCGGAGTCGTTCAGCGCGAACGGCACGTAGCCCAGTTCCCGGTAGCCCGCGAGCACCTTGCGCGGGTCGTCGCCGAGGTCCTCGATGTGCCCAGGCGCGAACTCGCACACCACGTGCGGACGGTCGCGTTCGAGCACAGCGGTCAGGCCCGCGATCGCCCGGTGGTCGCGGCCCTGCAGGTCGATCTTGACCAGGCCCACCTTGCCCGCGGTCACCTGCGGGACGGAGTCCAGCCGCAGCGCGGGAACCTCGATGCCCTTGCCGTTGCCGACCCGGTAGTCACCGCTGTTGCCCGGCTCGTGCTGGCTGATGTGGACAGTCGTCTCGGTGTCCCACGCGGCCGCCTGCAGCACGGTCACATGCTCCGCGACACCGGCGGGAAGGTTCACCGAGATGTTGCGGGACAACAACTCGGCGGTCGCCGGGTTGGCCTCGACCGCGACCGCGCCGGTCAGCCCCGGGCTGACGCTCAGCAGCCGCAGCGTGTGGTAGCCGACGTGTGCGCCGATGTCGAGGAAGACGCCCCCACTGGCCAGTTCGGCCAGCAGTTCGGCCTCGCTGGGTTCCCACGTGCGGTGGTGCGCCAGCCAGGGCAGGAACACGTCGTCCACCGGAACCAGCAGGGCACCGGCGTCGCAGAGCACGACTTCGGTGTCCGGCGGCAGCGGCGCGTGCAGCACGGACAGCGCACCCTGCAACGCTTTCGCGTCCGCCAGCGCCGCACGGTCGGCCTCGGCCCGAGCGTCCCGCTCGACGAACATGTCGAACGTCTTCTTGTCGTTGTCCTCGATCCGCCCGGCCAGCTGGTCGACGAGGTCACGGATGTGCCCGGCGGTGTCGCGGGTCTGACCGGCCGTGCCCTCGACCGCGCCGAGCCGGTCGCTCATCGCCGAGACGTGGTCGCCCTGTGCGGCTTGGGCTTCGGCGAGCCGTGCGGCCTCGGACCGCAGCTCGTCGAGCGCCTGCGTGGTGGTCTTGGCCGTGGTGTCGGCGTTCGAGGCCACGGCGTCGAGGCCGGCGATCCGCTGTTCCAGGCCTTCGATCCGGCTGATCAGCAGGTGCAGGCTGTCCTCGACGCCGTCGGTCAGCGCGCCCATCACGCGGCGCTGGTGCACGTCGTAGTGGTCGATCACACGCAGCACGGCCTTGCGCAGCACCGGTGCCAGCGGCATCCGGGACGAGGTGTCCACCTCCGGCCGCCAGCGCAGGGCCTCGCGGGACCGGTGCAGCGGCTCGATGGCCTTGGTGGGTTCTCCCCGGTCCACCCGGTGCCCGCCCTTCGCCTGGTAGGCGGCCGTCAGCTGAGTCCGGGTCCACTCCGCGGCAGCCCGCATCGAACGCGTTGCCAGCACGTGTTCGCGGGCAAGGCGGCCGCGGCGAGCCGCCTCCGCTGGGTCGTCGGCGACCGCACGCATCGCTGCCGCGGCCTCGTCCAGATCGGGGTCGGCCCACAGCGCGTCGGCGGGATACGGCGGGTTGGCCGGGCCGACCTCGACCAGGCGGTACCCGACCGGCCAGCCGGTCCGCTCGTCGAGGAACTCGGTAGTGCTGGCGTAGTTCGTCGCGATCACCGCCAGGCCGCGGGCCATCGCCTCGGCGACAGTCAGCCCGAAGCCCTCACTGCGGTGCAACGAAACGTAGGCGTGGCTCGTGGCGTACAGCTCGGCGAGTTCGGCCTCGGTCAGGTAGCGCTCGATCAGCTCGATCCGCGCATCCTCCCGGGCCGCGGCCCGCAGCCGCTCGGCCTGGTGCGGGTGCTTGCCGGCGTTGATCGACTTGATCACCAGCCGGACGTCGTCCCGCTCGCCGAACGCCCGCTGGAACGCCTCGACCAGGCCCCAGGGGTTCTTGCGGTCGGCGACGCTGTTGAAGTCGAACGCGAACAGGAACCGCACCGGCTCGCCGTCGGCGCGCTCGGCCACCGTCTGCCCAGGGTCCTTGACCGGCACCGGGAACACCTTCACCGGCACGGGACTGTGCGGGGCGATGGCCGCGCGGCAGAACTCGCTGACCACCCACACCTCGTCGAGCAGCCCGAACGCCGGGTGCAGCCAGCCGGGGAAGTCCTCCAGCTCCCAGGCCCACACGCCGATCCGGTACCGGTGGAACGCGGCCTGCGCGTGCCGCTTGAGGATCACGTCGGTCTGGTCGGCGTTCACGCAGAACACCGAGACCGGGAAACGCTGGCGCCCAGTGACCGGCCCAGCGGCATTGGTGCGGTTGTCGACCAGCCGATCCTCGACCGCCGCCGCGACCGGGACACCGGCCTGCGCGATGGCGTCGTGTACTTTGCGGCCCATCTCGCCGACGCCCAGCTCCGCGGTCAGGTAGCCGACCACGTTCACGCCGAACTCGCCGTCCGGCTCGGTCAACGGCTCGGGCCGGGCGGTCAGCGCCCAGGGGGCGACCTCGCCCTCGGCGATCCCGGAGGTGCGCAGCCACTCGTGGAACGCGCCCGCGTCCTTGCCCTCCGGCTCGGCGAACGCCTTCTGCAGGTCGGTCCGCCGCTGCCAGACGGCCTCGGTGAGCCGGGTCAGCCCCGAGCCGGCCGGGGCGTCCTCAGTGGGTTCCGACAGCCACGCGCGCAGCGCGGCACCGCCGTCGGCGCCATAAGCGTGCGGCGGCACCGGTTTGTCCTTGCGCTCCGCCTCGACCCAGGCGTCCCGGAACATCCGGCGCATGGCCGGGCCGACCGGTGTACCGTCGGCCATCTTGCCGAAGCCGTAAGGGATCGCGTCCAGGCTCTGCGCGTAACCCGCCTCCCGCAACGACTTCCCGTAGGCGTCGCACAGCTCGCGGATCACCGGGTACTCCGACAGCAGCACTCGCGGCTTACGCGGCGCGTGGTTGCTGAAGATCCACGGCTTCTCCGGCCGGTAGCCGCTGAAGTGGAAGAACCGCAACGGTTTCCCGCCCGCGGTCAGCGAACCGTCCGCCTCGCGGGTCATCGGGCGCTCGTGCGCGTTCCAGTAGGCCACGTTGAACCCGGGATCGCGCAGCACGGTGTTGGGGAACAACGCGGGCACCATGTCGATCCAGCGCTGGTCGGTGAACAGCTGCCGCTCGGGCGCCACGATCGCGTCGTGCCGCAGCCGCTCGGCCCAGAAGTCCAGGAACGGCTCGCAGCCCGGGCCCATCGCGATGAAGCCCAGGTTGAAGATGCCCGAGCCCATGATCGCGGCTTCGCTCGGATCCTTGCCGTCCCGCGGGATCGGGTACAGGCAGTGCGGCGTCAGCACGATCTGGTGCGCCAGGGCGTTCTCGGCCAGCTCCGGCATCGGCGCGAAGACAACGATGTCCGGGTCGAGGAAGATCACCACGTCGGACTCGGCGCGCAATGTCCGGAAGATGAACGGCTTCACCGCTGTGGCCAGCTCGGTCACGTTGTAGGCAGTGGCCATCCGCAGGTACTCGTCGGTCTCGATGCCGAACCGGCTCCAGCC
>CBIMJO010000369.1:0-8099 GCA_966244135.1 uncultured Actinocrispum sp.
CACCGACGGCGAGGCCGAGGCGATGGTGGCCGCGTACCACCACTACGGCCCGGGTGTGGTGGCCAAGTTCCGCGGCATGTTCGCGTTCCTGATCTGGGACTCGCACCGGCAGGTGCTGTTCGGCGCGCGCGACCCGTTCGGCATCAAGCCGCTGTTCTACGCGCAGGGCCCGAACGGGGTGGCGTTCGCCAGCGAGAAGAAGAGCCTGCTGCAGCTGCAGCGCACCCTCGGTCTCTCGCCGCAGCTGGACCGAACCGCCCTGCAGCACTACCTGGTCCTGCAGTACGTGCCGGAGCCGGAGACGCTGCACAACACCGTCCGGCGGATCGAGTCGGGCACGTCGTTCACGGTCACCCCGGACGGGCGGCTGACCACCGAGCGGTACTTCAACCCGATCTTCCGCACGATGCCGGTCAGCCAGTACGAGTCCGGCCGGCTGCACTCGGACATCGCCGCCGCGATGCGCGACTCGGTCGCCAAGCACATGCGCGCGGACGTGACGGTCGGCTCGTTCCTGTCCGGCGGCATCGACTCGACCGCGATCGCGGCACTGGCCAAGGAGCACAACCCGGACCTGATCACGTTCACCACCGGGTTCGAGCGGCAGGGCTACTCCGAGGTGGACGTGGCCGCCGAGTCGGCCGCCGCGATCGGCGTGAAGCACGTGGTCCGCACGGTGTCGCCGCAGGAGATGATGGACGTCCTGCCGCTGATCGTCTGGTACCTCGACGACCCGGTGGCCGACCCGGCGCTGGTGCCGCTGTGGTTCATCGCACGCGAGGCGCGGCAGTACGTGAAGGTCGTGCTGTCCGGCGAGGGCGCGGACGAGCTGTTCGGCGGGTACACGATCTACCGCGAGCCGATCTCGCTGGCGGCGTTCGAGAAGGTGCCCGGCGCGCTGCGCAAGGCCATGGGCAACCTGTCCACCAAGATCCCGGAGGGCAAGCGCGGCAAGGACCTGCTGCGCCGCGGCGCGCTGTCGCTGGAGCAGCGGTACTACGGCAACGCCCGGATCTTCCGCGACGACCAGATCCGGCGCGTGCTGCGCACGTTCAACCCGCAGGTCGGGCACGAGGACGTGACCGCGCCCTGGTACCGCCAGTCCGCCGACTGGGATCCGGTGACCCGGATGCAGCACGTGGACCTGTTCACCTGGCTGCGCGGCGACATCCTGGTGAAGGCCGACAAGATGACCATGGCCAACTCGCTGGAGCTGCGGGTCCCGTTCCTGGACCCCGAGGTGTTCAAGATCGCGGCGAAGATCCCGCTGGAGCAGAAGATCACCCGCGAGACCACCAAGTTCGCGCTGCGCGCGGCCCTGCGCGACATCGTCCCGGCGCACGTGCTCAACCGCCGCAAGCTGGGCTTCCCGGTGCCGATCCGGCACTGGCTGCGCGAGGAGATGTACGAGTGGGCCGCGGCCATCATCCGCGAGTCCTACACCGACGAGCTGCTGGACAAGCAGGCCGTGATGGCCCTGCTGGAGGAGCACCGCGCCGGCGAGCTCGACCACAGCCGCCGGATCTGGGCGCTGATCGTCTTCATGCTCTGGCACGGCATCTTCATCGAAGGCCGCATCCGCCCCCACATCCCCGAGCCCCAGTACCCCGTCCGCCTCTAGACACGCCGGGGAGACCCCACTGCACCCCAGCGAGTGGTTCGTGCGCGAAAATCAAGTGGATGCGCATGGACTGCTCGGCTGGGGAAAGTGGGGTTGCTGTGGCTGAGAACGATCCGGGGCATGGCGACCGGCTCGCGGGGTTGGTGCGGCCGGTGGCGTTGGTGGACTTCATCGGTCATGTGTGTCAGTGGTTGCAGGATGCGCACGACGAGGCCGGGGCGCTGCAGAAGGCCCGGGTGGGTGGGCATCGGGGTGGTTGGGCGAACAACACCAGCTTCGGCACCGATCGGCACCAGTATCTGCTCAACACCGCCGCGTCTCTCGAAGGGGAGATCGAGCGGCTGGAGGTCGCGCCCGCGTTCCAGTCCGTGCTGCTCAAGCTGCCGCACGCGGGGATCTACCAGTTCCACATGCCCAGCGGGCCGGACGGCGCGGTCGGCGAGACGAGTGACCTGCGGCGCGAGCTGATGACCCTGCGGGACGAGCAGTCGCTGTTCGGCCGGCGGGAGGCGTGGCTGGGCCACCGTGAGCTGCTGCTGTTGCCCTGGTCGGGGGACGAGCGGCGCGGGCTCACCGACACGTGGGCGGGCCAGGGTGTGCTCGAGGACGGGTACATCGTGTGGGACTGGAAGGTGCGGTTGCAGGACATCGCCGCCGGTGGGTACGGGCATCCCGGGTACACGGAGCTGCCGACGCTGTTCAGCGCGGACGTGTTCGAGCGGCCGCAGCCCGACATCCCGCTCCGCCCGAGGCGCGATCCCGCCGAGCGAGCCGGATAATGATCACCCCCAGCACCCCGTCCCGAGAGGAACCCCGACGTGAGCACGGATGCCTTCGCGGCCGCGCAGGCATTCGCCCCCGCCCGGCTCACCATGGCCCGGGAGCTGGCCGGGCTGCGCAAACGTGAGCTGGCCGAGCTGATCGACCGGACCGCGGCGGCGGTCTCCCAGTACGAGCTGGGCCAGTCGAAACCCAGCGCGGACACCCTCGACCGCTGCGCCCAGGCGCTGGACGTGCCGGTGACGTTCTTCACCACCGGACGCCCCCAGCTCACGCTGGACACCGCGCACGCCCACTTCCGCTCGTTGCGCGCCACCACATCCGCGCAACGGCAACAGGCGCTCGCGTATGTGGAACTGCTCTGGGAGATCACCGACCGGCTGGACCAGGTCATCGAACTGCCCACAGTGGACCTGGGCCTGCCTTTGGGTGTGCCGCACGGAGATCCGCCCGGCACGAGCCGGCGGATCCGCAAGGCGTGGGGCGCGGCCGACGGACCGGCGGTGCACCTGGTCCGCAACCTGGAGGCGCGCGGCATCATCGTGGCCCGCATCCACGAGGTCGACAGCATCGACGCGTTCTCCTCCGCGCTCGCCGGCCGGCCGGTGATCGCGTTGACCCACAAGGGAAATCCGCTGCGGCGGCGGTTCTCGGTGGCGCACGAGCTGGGCCACCTGCTGCTGCACCCCGAACCCGCGCCCGGGAGTTCCCAGCACGAAAAGGAAGCGAACGCCTTCGCGGCCGAGTTCCTCATGCCCGCAACGGAAATCCGCGACCTGCTACCCCGGCGTGCCGGCATCGCCGCGCTCAAGGACCTCGCCGACACGTACGGCGTCTCGGTGTCCGCGCTCGCCTATCGTGGCAACGATCTGGGCATCTACAGCGAGTCCACGCTGCGGCGGGCGATGAGCACGATCACCCGCCTCGGCTGGCGCACCGACGAACCGGTCCGGTCGGCCTATCCCGGCGAGGAACCGGAACTGCTCCCCCGCGCCGCCGAACTCGCTGCCGCGCATGGACTTCCGCTGAAGACCCTGGCCGGGCGCCTGCACCTCGGGCTACCCAGGCTGCGAGCACTGCTGGGCATGCCCGAGGAACGGCCGCGGCTGCGCGTGATCCGCTAGAACTCGAAGCCACCGGGGCGGTTGTTGCGGTCGGCCACCAGTCCGGCGAGGGTCGCGATGGCGATCTCCGCCGGGGTCCGCGACCCGATGTTGAGACCGACCGGCCGGTGCACGCGCGCGATGTCCGCGCCGGGCACGCCGAGCTCGGTCAGCAGCCGCACATGCGGGCCTTGGTGGCGGGGGTTGCCCAGGACGCCGATCCAGCGCGGCTGGTGCTGCAGCACGTCCCGCAACGCCGTCCCGAGGTCGGGGCGGTGGTGGTCGGTGGCCACGACGTCGGTGTGCTCGCACAACGCGGGCAGCTCGCCCGGGGGGTCGTACACCACGGTCTCGTAGCCGAGATCTTTTCCATACCGCACAAGGAACTCGGCCACGGGTGAGGCGAACACCGCGACCAGAACGCGGTGCTCGCCCAACTCCGCAGTGGCCGTGCCGTGTGCGACGGCACAAGCATCACTGATGCCGTAGAGCCTAGTTCGGCAGGACCGCCGCGATGTCCTGCGCGACGTCGGGACCGAAGGCGCCGCCGATCCGGGTGATCGCCTCGGCGGTGTCGAACACCCACTCCTGGGTGCCGACCGTCTCCAGCACCAGGACCGCGACGTACGAGCCCAGCTGGGCGGCCCGCTCCAGGTCGAGGCCGTGGCTGAGGCCGGCCAGGAAGCCCGCGCGGAACGCGTCGCCGACGCCGGTCGGGTCGGCCTTGGCCAGTTCGGGGACGGCGGCGACGTGCACGACCGGGCCCTTGCTGTCGACGATCTCCACGCCCTTCTCGCCCTGCGTGGTGATCCGCATGCCGACCTTGGCCAGCACCTCGGCCTCGGTCCAGCCGGTCTTCTTGAGCAGCAGCTCCCACTCGTAGTCGTTGCTGAACAGGTACTCCGCGCCCACGATGAACTCGCGCACCTGCTCGCCGTTCATCCGGGCCAGCTGCTGCGAGGGGTCGGCGGCGAACTTGTACCCGCGCTGGCGGCACTCCTCGGCGTGCCGGAGCATGGCGTCCGGGTCGTCCGGGCTGATCAGCACCAGGTCGAGCGAGCCGACCTTGTCCTCGATCGGCTTGATCTCGATCATCCGGGACTCGGCCATCGCGCCCGCGTAGAACGAGGCGATCTGGCACATGTCCTCGTCGGTGGTGCAGACGAACCGGGCGGTGTGCGCGGTCTCCGAGATGTGCACACCCGCGCAGTTCACGCCATGGCGCTCCAGCCAGGACCGGTAGTCGGCGAAGTCCGAGCCGGCCGCGCCGACCAGCACCGGGGAGCAGCCCAGCACTCCCATCCCGAACGCGATGTTGGCCCCGATCCCGCCCCGGCGCACCTGCAGGTCGTCGACCAGGAAGGACAGCGACAGCCGGTGGATCTGCTCGGCGACGATCTGCTCGGCGAAACGGCCGGGGAAGTGCATGAGGTGATCGGTGGCGATGCTTCCCGATACGGCAACGGGCACCGGGGCCCTCCTTGTCTGGGTTCTGGCAAGTCAGGCAGCCTGGCCGGCCACCCGGACGGGTGGTTCACCGGCTGCCTTGGCACACTACCCGGCGGTACCCCTAGGCAACCCACAGCGTCGCTCAATACCGTACCCACCGTGCGTACTACCGAGGCAGACACGCTCGACGAACTGATCGCCGACTGCGCCGAGATCCCGTCCTCCGTCCGCTCGGCCGCCCAGCTGGCGTTCGTGCCCAGGCTGGCGCCCGCGTGGGAGGTCACCGACGGCTGCCGCGCCCAGGTGGAAGACCTCGACGAATACGTCTGAACGCGCGAAAAGGGGGCCCGGACCGGGCCCCCTTTCGCATTTTCACGTTCTCAGTGGAACGAGTCCCCACAAGCACACGAACCCGTCGCGTTCGGGTTGTCGATCGTGAAGCCCTGCTTCTCGATGGTGTCGACGAAGTCGATCACGGCACCCTCGACGTACGGTGCGCTCATCCGGTCCACAGCCACCTTCAGGCCGCCGAAGTCGCGGTAGAGGTCGCCGTCCAGGGCGCGCTCGTCGAAGAACAGCTGGTAGCGCAGACCGGCACAGCCGCCCGGCTGTACGGCGATGCGCAGGTGCATGTCGTCGCGACCTTCCTGCTCGAGCAGGGCTTTGGCCTTGCCCGCAGCGGTATCGGTCAACGTCACGCCGTGCGTCGTCGCCGCCTCGGTCGTGTTCTCCTGCGCGGTCGTCATGGCACTCCCTTGAAGTCCGACTACGGCTGTGCGAACACACCGCCGTCGTGTCTTATTCCATGGTGACACACTCCGCTTGGGGCGGAGTTGTCATGCCGACCACTGAGACGCGACGTCCCTGGCCAACGCCGACAGGGTGCCCGCCGGGTCGGCGAAAGCGGCCTCGACCGAGCCCGCGTGGTCCACGACGGCGTAGGACGCCTCGATCCCGGCGGCCGCCGCCTCACGCCGGCCGACACTGACCTGACCTGCGAGAACGAGCGTCGGCAGGCCCCGTTCGGCCGCGCCCGCGGCCACCGAGGTGACCAGCTTGCCGCGCAGCGACTGCCAGTCGAAGCTGCCCTCGCCGGTGAGCACCAGCTGGGCGTCCGCCATGGCCTTGTCCAGCCCGGTCAGCTCGCGGACCAGACCGGCCCCGGACACCCGCTTGGCGCCCAGCAGGAACAGCCCGAACCCGAGCCCGCCGGCGGCGCCCGCCCCCGGCTCGTCGCGGAACTGGGGCCCGGCCTCGGCGGACCACGCGTCGAGCCGGTTCTCCAGCTCCTCGACGTCCGCCGGGGTGGCGCCCTTCTGCGGGCCGAAGGTGTGTGCGGCGCCGTGCGGGCCCAGCAGCGGGTTCTCCACGTCGGTCGCGGCGATCAGCTCCGGCCACGCTCCTGTAGCAACCTCCAACATGCCTCGGCCACCGTCCGTGGTGGCCGAGCCACCCAGGCCGATGACGATCCTGTTCATACCCGCGGCACGCGCGTCGACCATCAGCTCGCCCACGCCTCGCGTGGTGGCGTCCAACGGGCGCCGGTCCTCCTTGGGGACCAGGTGGAGCCCGTTCGCCTGAGCGCTTTCGATGTATCCGGTTCCGTCGTGCTCGAGCCAGCTCGCGGTGACCTCGGTGCCGAGCGGGCCGGTCACCTCGATGGTGTGCAGGCTGCCGCCGAGCACTGTGTGCAGCACGTCCACGAAGCCGGGACCACCGTCCGTGAGCGGACGCAGGACCAGGTCGTCCGCGGGCTTGGCGGTGTGCCAGCCCTCGGCCATGGCCTGCGCCGCCTCCAGGGCGGTCAGCGTGCCGCCGAAACAGTCGGGAGCAATCAGTACGCGCACGAGTCGCAGCGTATCCGCCGGACACATGCCCGCACCCTTGTCCTAATCTACGTAACTGTGAGGTTCCTACGCCGCAACTCAGCCGAGAACACGGACGCCACCGCCGAGGAGGCCGACCCGGTCGCCGAGGAGTCCACGCGCAAGGGCTTCACCCCGGCCAAGGGCCGGGCGACCCCCAAGCGCCGGGACGCCGAGGCCCGCAAGCGCGGCCCGGTCGCGCCCGCGCCCAAGACCACGCGCGAGGCGATGCGCCGCAACCGTGGCTCCAAGGACGAGCGCCGCGAGGCCGCGAAGGAACGCCGCGAGCGGATGATGGCCGGCGACGACCGCTACCTGATGCCCCGCGACCGCGGCCCGGTCAAGGCCTACATCCGGGACGTCGTGGACAGCCGCCGCAACCTGCTGGGCCTGTTCATGCCGCTGGCCATCCTGGTCTTCGTGGCCCTGCTGGTGCCCAACTTCGTGATCCAGCAGTACGCCACCCTGCTGTGCCTGATCATGCTGGTCGCGATGATCTTCGAGGGCATCGTCAACGGGCGGCGGATCGCCAAGCTGGTCCGGCAGAAGTTCCCCAAGGAGACCGTCCGGGGCGGCTCGATCGGCTGGTACGCGTTCGTGCGCAGCAGCCAGATCCGCAAGCTGCGCGTGCCCAAGCCGCGCATCCGCCCGGGCGACCCGATCCCGAACTAGACGTATCTGGCGCCTGCGCGGCGGCTCTTCCCAGTGGGGAGGGAGCCCATGCTGGACGCGGAGGTCCACCGGCGGATCGTCTACGGGGACGAGGACGCGCTCGCCGAGGTGTACACGAGCTACTCGCGGATGGTGTTCACGGTCGCGCTGCGCGTGATCCGGGATCCGGGCGCGGCCGAGGACGTGACCCAGGACGTGTTCGCGTACCTCTGGGACCGGCCGCTGTCGTTCGACCCCGGACGGGGGAACCTGCGCGGGTGGCTGGGCATGCTGGCGCACCGGCGCGCGGTCGACAAGGTCCGGTCCGAGCAGCGGCACCGCAACCTCACGAACGAGCCGCGGCTGGCCACCCCCGAGCTGACCGTCGACCCGGCCGAGACGGTGCTCGAGACGGTGTCGCACGAGCAGGTCCGCACCGCGCTGGCGACGTTGCCGGACCTCACCCGGGAGCCGCTGGAGCTGGCCTATCTGCAGGGCCACACCTACCGTGAGGTGGCCGTGCGGCTGGGCATCCCCGAGGGCACCGCGAAGTCGCGGGTGCGGCAGGGACTGCGGCAGCTGGCGGTCAAGCTGGGGCTGCCGGACGTGATCCGGCTCGGCGAAGGCGAG
>CBIMJO010000370.1:0-8072 GCA_966244135.1 uncultured Actinocrispum sp.
CGGGCGAGCCAGGCGCCCTGCAGGAGCGAGAACCCGCCGATCCCGGTGCGGGTGTCCAGCTTCCTGCTGCGCGACCCCGACCGCCGCGGCGAGTGTTGTCAGGCGTCTCAGAATTGGCACACGCCGTTTGTAGTGCAGATCGCCAGGGACGGCCATCAGGGATGACACCCAGGGGTCGTTGACAGTTCGCGCCTGCCAATGGTGTGATCCAGCTGTTTCCGCCGCCCACGGAACTCGGTGACGGAGGGAAACATGGCTGAAATCGGTCGGCGTGCGGTGCTGGCCGCACTCGGCGCGCTGCCGTTGGCGGCGCCCGCGAGCTGGCAGCTGCGCTGGAGCCCGGTGCCTGGCAAGGACGGGCTCGGCGCGTTCGAGGGCGTCGAGGACGACCGCGCGAACTCGCACCCGGGCGTCAAGCACATCTACCCGCAGGGCGACGCGTTCCGGTTCGACATGCACAAACGCGACCGGGACACCGCGCCGGACAGGCAGCGCAACGAGGTCCGCGGGATACGGGCCAACGGCGTGGCACTGTCCATGGACAACGGGCAGACCTGGAAGTTCACCTACTCCATGTTCATCCCCAGCATGCTAAAAGCCACGAGCAGCTTCACGCACATCATGCAGACCAAGATGCCCGGCCTGGGCTCCGCGCCGATCACGGTGATGTCGTTGCGGCGGCAGGGAACCCGGCCGACCATCGAGTTCAAGGTGACCGAGGGCGACACCCTGGTCGGGAACACGGACCTGGCCCCGTTGCAGGACAGGTGGATCGACACCGAGGTGGAGATCCGGATCGGCGACGCCGGGGCCGGGTACGTGAACTGGCTGATCCGCAGCGGTGGCAGTACCGTCCTGGACGCCCGCAAGTCCGGTGTGGACACCTGGCTGGACGACCGGGTCCGCCCGAAGTGGGGCATCTACCGGTCGCTCAGCGACTCCGCCCAGATCCAGGACTGCCACCTGTTGCTGCGCGACATGAAGGCGTATCAGCTGGTCTGACAGTCCACGAAGACGTCGGCGGCCTCGTTCCGGTCCCCTGGGACGAGGTTCCCGGCGTACGAGGAGAACGCCAGCACGCGCCCATCCGCACTCAGCGAAGGCGCCACCGAGAAGTTGTCGCCCTGCCTGCCGAACACCGACATGCTGACCCGCTTTGTCCGGCCGGTACGCAGGTTCTTGACGAAGACGTCGTCGTAGTTGTTGGTGTCACCGCGAACCAGGTTGGACGCCAGCGACGAGAACGCCACGTACTGCCCGTTCGCGCTGATCACCGCACCGTACGGCTGCGACTCCGCGACCGTTCCGTCGGAAGCGGTGTTGACCCTGGTGATCGCGCCCGTGGTCAGGTCCTTGACGAACATGTCCGGCGTGTCCTCGGTGTCACCTGGCACGAGATTGTCACCCCACGCAACGAAAGCGACCTTCCGGCCGTCCGCGGTGATCGACGGCATCAATGTGTACGAAGTGGACTGTTCGCCGGTCGCCGTCGTGTTCGCCCGCACGATCGCGCCGGTGACGGTGTCCTTGACGAACATGTCGATGCTGCCGTTGGTGTCCCCTGGTACCAGGTTCGTTGCCTGCGAGGGAAAGACGACGTACCGACCGTTCGCGCTGATCGCGGTGCCGTGCACGACAAGGCGATCGCCCTGCGTCCCGTCCGCGGCCACGCTCACCCGGGAGATCGCGCCGGTCCGCACGTCCTTGACGAAGACATCGGCGACTTTGTTGGTATCACCGGGAACCAGGTTCGACGCGTCCGACCGGAACGCCACGAACCGGCCATCCGCGCTCACCGACGGCGACCCGTACGAGGCAGCGTTGCCGAAAGACCCGTCCGCAGCCGAACTCACGACGGTCAATGCGCCCGTACGGCGGTCCTTGATGAACACGTCGTCCACCCCGTTGGTATCCCCGGGAACGAGGTTCGTCGCGCTGGACAGAAAGGCCACATAACGCGCATCGGCGCTGACACCGGGCGGATCGTACGACGCCCCATCGCCTTGCTCGCCGCGCGATCCCACGCTCACCCGGCTGACCGACCCCGAATACCGGTCCTTGACAAAGACATCGGACACCCCGTTGCCGTCCTGCCGGACCAGGTTCGAGGCCTCAGAAGGGAAAACGACGTACCTCCCGTCCGCGCTGAGCACCGGCGTCAGGGAAGCACCGTTTCCGGGTGCCCCGAACGAGGATCTGCTGACCAACGAGCCGAACGACACCGCTGAAGCCGGTGCCGCGACCAGGACCACCGCCAGGACAGCGGCGAGCACACTCCGACCGACCACGAAAGACCCCTTCTATGCGTCTCCAGGTGCGGCGGAGTGCCCGGAGCTTACCCCGGACCGGATGCCGGCGAGAATGATTCGCAGGCCGTGCTCGAAGTTCTGGCCGGCGTCGCCGAACAGGCTCGGCAGGACGTCCGCGGTGAGCGGGAACCGGGTGGAGTCGACGGCGGCGGCCATCGCTTCGCGTTCGTAGGGATTGGTGGCGTACTCGCCGCCCAGGCGGGCCTGTTCCTCGATCGTGTAGCCGATCGTGAAGTGGTAGATCACCGGGTAGCTGCGGGCGGCGTAGTCGAGCGGGAAGCCGGCGTCCAGCATCGTGCCCAGGGTCAGCTCGATGTGCCGGAACAGCGCGGGATGCGCGGTGTTCGTGCCGGCCACCACCTTGGCGCCATCGCGGTACCGCAGCATCTCGGCGTGCAGCCGCGAGGCGCGCTCGATGGTCCAGTCCTCCCAGGACACGCCCTGGCGCGGGGCCTCGGCGTCGGAGATGGCCGCCACCATGATCACCTCGGCCATCGCGTCCAGCAGCTCCCGCTTGCTCTTGACGTGCCAGTACAGCGCGGAGGCCTGCACCTCGAAGTGCTTGGCCACCAGGCGCATCGTCAGTCCGTCCAGGCCGTGCCCGGCCAGCAGGTCCAACGCCGCCCGGGCGATCCCGTCTCGAGTCAGCTTCACCCTTGACAGCTTAACATCGTTCATTCCATCCTGTACATCGTTCAGCCGCAGCTGAACATCGTTCAGGGAGGGATCGAGATGGACGTGATCGTCGCGGGCGCCGGGCCGACCGGGTTGATGCTGGCTTACGAGCTGCGGCTGGCCGGGCTGGAAGTGCTGGTGGTGGACCGGGCCGAGGGCCGGGACACGACCGAGTCGAGGGCGGGCGGCATCCACGCGCGCACCATGGAGGTACTTGGTCAGCGCGGCCTGCTGGACGGGTTCCTGGCGCAGGGCCGATGCCTGCAGGCAGGTCACTTCGCCGGGCTCAGGCTGGACTTCAGCCACTTCGAGACGCGCTACCCGTTCACGTTGGCGTTGCTGCAGCGCCGGATCGAGAAGCTGCTGGAGCAGCACGCACTCGGCCTCGGTGTGCCGATCCGATGGTCGGCCGGGGTCACTTCGGTGTCGCAGAACGAGAGCGGCGTCGAGGTGGTCGCCGGTGGCGAGACGATCCGGGCGAAGTACCTGGTGGGGTGCGATGGTGGCCGGAGTGTTGTGCGCAAACAGGCCGGGATCGGCTTCACCGGCACCGATCCGACCATGACGTCGCTGCTCGGTGACGTCGAACTGGCCGAGCCGCCCGCTGAGCCGAAGCTGTTCGTGCGCCACGGGCACGGCGACTTCACGATCATCCCGTTCGAGCCCGGCTGGTACCGGGTGATGGTCGCGCAGTACGACCGTGTCCTCGACCGGGATGATCCGGTCACGCTGGAATCGTTGCGAGCGGCCCTGATCAAGGTCGCCGGGACGGACTTCGGCATGCACAGCCCGCGCTGGCTGTCGAAGTTCAACGACACCGCCCGGCTGGCCGCGAACTACCGCAGTGGCAGGGTCTTCCTCGCCGGGGACGCCGCGCACATCCACTACCCGGCCGGTGGCCAGGGGCTGAACATGGGCGTGCAGGACGCGGTGAACCTGGGCTGGAAGCTGGCCGCAGTCGTCCGCGGCGAGGCGCCAGAGTCCCTTTTGGACACCTATGAGACAGAGCGGCGCCCAGTGGCCGAGCGGGTCCTGGAGAACACCAGGGCGCAGTCCGCGCTGTCCCAGCCCACCCCGCAGACGCAGTCATTGCGCGACATCCTGGCGTCGCTGATCGACCTCGGCCCGGTGAACGACCAGCTCGGGTACATGATCACCGCACTCGATGTGCGCTACCCGATGGCCGGCGACCATCCGTTGGTGGGTCGGCGGGTCCCGGACCAGGACCTGAAGACCGCCGACGGCGAGGTGCGGCTGTTCTCCCTGCTGCACGGCGGCCGCCCGGTCCTGCTCTCCCTCGGCGGGCACGTCGAACTGCCGGACGGGTGGGCGGACCGCGTCGATGTCGTCGAGGCACAGTGCGCTGCGGACTGGACCATTCCACTGATCGGCACGGTTGCGGACGTGCCAGCGGTGTTGATCCGGCCGGATGGGTACGTCGCTTGGGTTGGTTCCGCAGGTCAGGAGGGTTTGACCGAGGCGCTGAGCACCTGGTTCGGTCCGGCACGGGGTTGACAGTCGGGTTAGATTGGTCCAGTGGATGAGCCACTAGACCTCATTGAGCGGGGCACGGTGGTGGACGCCCTGGTCGCCCGGATCCGGGCGGATATCCTGAACGGGCGCTACCCGCCGGGTTCGCTCTTGCCGCCGGAGCGCTCGCTCGCGGAAAGCTACGGCGTGACGCGGACATCGCTCAAGCACGCCTTGGTGCGGCTGGCGCAGACCGGGCTGATCGCCACCAAACACGGTGTGGGCACACGGGTTCTGGACTACGCGCGGCTGCGCAGCCTGGAGTTGCTGCCCGAACTGGTGATGGCGGACGCGCCCGGCTGGTTCGTCGAGATCTTCGAGACCAGGCGGGAGATCGGGGCCCTGGTCGCGGCCCGGGCCGCCGAACGGGCCGCGGACCCGCATCGGGCGAGGCTCACGGACCTGCTGGAACGGGTGCGGGACGCGGCAGACGCGGACGCGGCCCAGGTCGCCGAGTGCGACGTGCACCGGGTGCTCGGCGAGGCGTGCGGCAACCGGGTCTACCGGATCCTGGTCGACACCCTGCTGGATGCGTACATGCCGGTGCGCGGGCTGTTCGTACAGCCGTTCACCGATCCACCGGCCGCCGCGGCCCGGCTCGCGCCGGTCATCGAGGCGGTCCTCACCGGGGACCCCGCGCGCGCCCACACCGCGGCGACCGCGTACTTGGCCGAGACCGAACGTCTGATGCTGGGAGGCAACGGTGCCAACGACATTCCGTGAGACCATGGCCGGCACGATCACGCTCGCCGACGGTCCGCGGCCGGTGCGGATGGACCTCGACGTGACCGTGCCCGGCGTGCTCACACCATGGTCCGATGTGGACGGAACGTTCACCGGCCGGGTCCGGATCGACGGCCTGGCCGACTCGCCCACCACCGGAACGCTGCGGATCGCGCCGATGAAGGCCCGGATCATCCACTACCGCTGCACTTTCCAGGCCTCGGACGGCCGGGAGCTGACGCTCGACGGGCACAAGTCCATCGACTACCGGCATCCGGTGCGCTCGATGACGACTTTGCCCGCGACCGTCACGGATTCCACGGAGGTCGTAGGCGAGGCTGACCTGAGTTTCGACACCCGCGACCTGCCCAAGTTCCTGGGGAGCTTCCGGCTGGGCTCGCCTTCGCTGGAGCCAAGGTGGGGCGGTCAGCCGGGACGGCTGGAGGTCTGGTACACGACGTTGACCGATCCCGCGACGGGCACGGGTGTGTGGCTGCACCGGGAGATGGTCGCGCCGACCGACGGCAGCGAGGCGCACGTTCTGGGCTGGGCCGCGGTGTTCCCGCCCGGCGAACCACCGCAGCACGGCCGGTTCGGCCCGTTCGCCAACGACGGCAGGCAGATCACCAGCGCCGGGGACATCCACTGGGACCTGCGCTCCACCAGCGACAGCGAACCGCTGTACACCTTCCCGAAGTGGGCCTGGGACACGGAACTGCTGCCTGCGGCCCAGGTCGTGGCCGAGCCGCACGCGTTGTTCTCCGGCACCGTCAAGTGGCCCGGCGGCGAGCTCACCCTGAACGACGCCCCCGGCGGCAACTCAAGGATCTATGGTCACGGCAACGGCCAACGCTGGGCCTGGCTGCACGCCGACCTCGGCAACGGTGACGTCCTGGAGATCGTGAGCGCGGTCGCTCGCCGCCAGCCGCTACGATCCCTGCGCCCCTTGACGTTCCTGAAGCTCCGGGTCAACGGCCGCGAATGGCCCACCAACACTCTCCTTGCCGCACCGCGGTTCCACGCCGAGATCGACCGTCCTTCGTGGAGCGTCACCGGCCGGGTGGGCGACTGGCGAATCAACGTCACCGTGACCCAGCCCGAGGACGGCACCTTGTCGCTCGAGTACCGCGATCCCGACGGCAGCACCGCCACGTGCTGGAACAGCGAACGGTCCACCGCCCACATCACGTTGGAGGAACGCCGGAACGGCACCTGGCACCAGCACCGAACCTGGGACATCCACGAAACCGCCCACGCCGAAGTAGGCGGCCGTGAATAGCGAGGGCCGACATGGCGAGTGAGCGGGCGATCGCTGCCGCCCTTGGCGTCTCGCGAGCCGAGGCTCGGGCGGTCGCGGATCGGTTGGGGCGGTTGACGGCCGGGTTCCCGGCGGTAGCCAGGTTGGGCATCCGGGCTTTGCCGGTGGGGCTTGATCTGGTGAAGCTGCCACTGCTGCTGGCCGCGAACCCGGAGACCACCGGTGATTTCCAGCCGGGCGGCCGTCCCGATCCGCCGCTGACCTGCATTCCATCGTCGGAGTGGCGTGGGGCGCGGGCGGATGTGGTCATTGTCGGATCGGGCGCGGGTGGGGCCGTGGTGGCGAAGGTCCTGGCTGAGGCCGGGGTCGATGTCGTTGGGGTCGAGGAGGGGCGGCGGCACACCGCTGAGGAGTTCCGGCGGACGTCGACGTTCGATCGGTTCCGGGAGCTGTACCGGGACTCCGGGGCGACTGTCGCGTTAGGACTCCCACCTGTGGTTCTGCCGCTTGGCAGAGGCGTCGGCGGGACGACGTTGGTGAACTCGGGGACGTGCTTCCGGACGCCGGATACGGTGCTCAAGCGGTGGCAGGACGAGTGGGGCGTGCCGACCGGGCACCTTCCGTCCCTTTTGGACGCGGTTGAGGACATGCTCCAGGTCAGGCAACAACCCGCGGACGTCCTCGGCGGGAACGGCCAGCGGGCCCTGAGAGGGGCCCTAGCGCTCGGCTGGGAGGCGCAACCGTTGCGGCGCAATGCTCCTGGCTGCGCGGGGAGCTGTCAGTGCGCGGTGGGGTGTCCCCGCAACGCCAAGAACGGCGTCCACCTCAACGCCCTGCCGGACGCCTGCGCCAACGGGGCCCGGATCATCACGGAAGCACGGGTCGAACGAATCGTCACCGCCCGCGGCCGTGCGGAAGGAGTCCTGATCCGCCGCCCGGACGGGACCAGCTTCGTCCTCCGAGCCACCACGGTCGTCGCAGCGGCAGGTGCGACCGAGACCCCACCGCTGCTCCGACGCTCGGGCCTCGGCCAACACCCAGTGCTGGGCAAGGGAATGGCGGTCCACCCGGCGACCTCCGTCGCCGGGCGGTTCCCGGAGAAGGTCAACGCAGCCAAGGGAGTCCTGCAAAGCGTTGGGATCGAACGATTCCACGACGAGGGCATCCTGATCGAGGCCACCGCTGGGCCACAAGGGCTGATCACGTTCCCGTTGCCCCTCGGAGAGATCCCGCGCCGCGACCACCTCGCCTACCTCGGCGCGATGATCGCGGACGCCCCTGCGGGTGAGGTGCGCGGCAGAAAACGAGCCATCCCGACCTACCAGCTGACCACGGCGGACGCGGGCAAACTCCGCAAGGCCATGATCGAGATGGGCCGGGTGCTGTTCGCCGCTGGGGCCGAGGAAGTCCTCACCGGCCTGGGCAAACATCCCCGGGCACGAACCATGGAACAGCTCGGGGAGATCGTCCGGTCCGCCCCGGCAGCGGCGCTGCGGGTCGCGGCGTTCCACCCCACGGGCACCGCCCGGATGGGCGCCGACGAGCAACGTGCGCCCGTCGACGTCATCGGGCGGCTG
>CBIMJO010000371.1:0-8055 GCA_966244135.1 uncultured Actinocrispum sp.
AGGCCAGCCCGAGGTCCAGCAGGGTCCCGATGGCCTCGCGGACCCGCTTGCGTGACACCTTTGTGCCCACCATGGCGGCGGCCTCCTCGGTCCTGACCGCCCTGGTGTCCGCGTCGCACAACAGCAACGCGTCCAGCACCGCGAGGGTGAACGTGTCCAGCCCCTCCGCGGCCCGGACCACCGACGCGCGGCTGCCCGCCCTGGTGGCCAGCACCGAGGTATCGCCTGGCACGGGTGTGGCCAGGTCAGGGCGTGCGGTGAGCATCCGCGCCAGCGCGGCGTCATCCCGTTCGCGCAGCCACTCCGTCAGCGTGAGACCCGACACTCTGACCACGGTATACGTGCGTGCACGAGGGGGTGCCGGGTCGGGTACCGTACGAGCAATTCCGAAGAAGTCTTCGAGGAGGATCGGTGGCCAAGGGCAACCCGGACCGGATCGAACCCACCTGGCCGGAAGCGCCGGCCGAGGGCGGGCACCCGGTGAGCGAGCTTGCGGCGGACCGGCAGGGCGCCTTGTCCCCGTTCGGTGACGTGACCTTCCCGCTGCCCGTCGAGGACCTGGGTTACGAACACCCGGTGACGGAGATCAACAAGTAAATCGTCTTTACCGCGGGAGAAAAGAATAATGCCGGTACCCGGTCCTGGTTATTCGATCACCATCCGGGTCGAGGCCCCGCCGTCGGCCAGTGCGGCCGGCGACCTGACCTCGGCCGTCGGCCGGGTAGGGGGTGTCATCACCGCGTTCGACGTCGTCGAGTCGCATGGCGACCGCGTGGTCGTGGACATCACCTGCAACGCCACTTCGGCTGAACACGCCAACGAGATCACCGGCGCGCTGGGGCAGCTGCCCGGGGTAGCCGTGCGCAAGGTGTCCGACCGGACGTTCCTGATCCACCTGGGCGGCAAGCTCGAGGTGCACTCGAAGGTCGCGCTCCGCAACCGTGACGACCTGTCCCGCGCCTACACCCCCGGTGTCGCGCGGGTCTGCATGGCCATCGCCGCGAACCCCGAGGACGCCCGCCGCCTGACCATCAAGCGCAACACCGTCGCCGTGGTCACCGACGGCTCGGCCGTGCTGGGCCTGGGCAACATCGGCCCGGCCGCCGCCCTGCCGGTGATGGAGGGCAAGGCGGTGCTGTTCAAGAAGTTCGCGGACGTCGACGCCTGGCCGATCGTGCTGGACACCCAGGACACCGAGGAGATCATCCGGACCGTCGAGCTGATCGCCCCGGCCTACGCGGGCATCAACCTGGAGGACATCGCGGCGCCGCGCTGCTTCGAGATCGAGGCCCGGCTGCGCGAGAAGCTGGACATCCCGGTGTTCCACGACGACCAGCACGGCACCGCCATCGTGGTCGTCGCGGCGCTGCACAACGCGCTCAAGGTCGTCGGCAAGCCGTTGGAGCAGTGCAGGATCGTGGTCTGCGGGGTGGGCGCGGCCGGTTCGGCGATCATCCGCCTGCTGCTGCACCGCAAGCCCGCGGACATCGTCGCGGTCGACATCAACGGGATCGTGCACGCCGGCCGCGGTGACCTGGACCCGAACCTGGAGAACATCGCCGCGCACACGAACAAGGACGGCATGGCCGGCAACCTGCACGACGCGCTCGTCGGCGCGGACGTGTTCATCGGTGTCTCGGCGCCCAACCTGTTCGGCGCGGAGCAGGTCAAGACCATGGCCAAGGACGCGGTCGTGTTCGCGCTGGCCAACCCGGACCCGGAGATCGACCCGCTGGAGGCCCAGCAGTACGCGGCGGTCGTGGCCACCGGGCGAAGCGACTACCCGAACCAGATCAACAACGTGCTGGCGTTCCCGGGGGTGTTCCGCGGCCTGCTGGACGCGCACGCGAACACCATCACCGACGAGATGCTGCTGGCGGCGGCCGACGCGATCGCGCAGGTGGCCGACGGCGACCGGATCAACGCGTCGTTCATCGTGCCCAGCGTGTTCGACGCGGCCGTGGCCCCCGCCGTCGCCGAGGCCGTCCGCAAGGCTGCGACGAAGTCATGACCGCCACCACCGCGCGTGTCATCACGGCGTCCAACCGGGCGGCCGCGGGCGTGTACGAGGACCGCACCGGCCCGCTGATCGTGGACTGGCTGCGGACCCGCGGCTATGAGGTGCCGAGCCCCGTCGTCGTTCCCGACGGGGCCCCGGTGGCCGCCGCGCTGCGCGACGCCATCGCCGCAGGCACGCACGTCATCATCACTACGGGCGGCACGGGCATCACGCCGACCGACCGGACCCCAGAGGCCACCAAGACGGTCCTCGACTACGAGATCCCGGGCCTTGCGAACGCCGTCCGGGCCGCAGGCCTGCCTGAAGTGCCCACTGCGGCCCTTTCGCGTGGTTTGGCGGGTGTGGCCGGGCAGACCCTCATCGTCAACCTCCCGGGCAGCACCGGGGGCGTGCGGGACGGCCTGGGGGTGCTGGAGGGCGTTCTCGACCACGCCGTCGACCAGCTCCAGGGCGGTGACCACAAGCGGCAGGCGGGCCAGATCATCCCCGCCCGCGTGCACAAGGCCGAGGTCACGGACAAGCCGTTGTCGGTGGAGGAGCACTCCGACCTCGTCCAGGACCGGGCCGCGGGCGCGGTGGTCACCTTCTCCGGCGTCGTGCGTGACCACGACCGGGGCCGGACCGTCCGCGAGATGTCCTACAGCGGCCACCCCAGCGCCGCCGAGGTGATCACCCGCGTCGCCGGCGAGATCGCCGGCTCCCGTCCCGGACTGCGCGGAATCGCCGTCAGCCACCGAATCGGCGAACTCCAGATCGGCGACGTGGCCCTGGCCTGCGCCGTATCCGCCGAACACCGCGCCGAGGCCTTCGCGGCCTGCTCCGACCTGGTCGACGAAGTCAAACGCCAGCTCCCCATCTGGAAACACCAGGTCTTCACCGACGGCACCGACGAGTGGGTCAACTGCCCCTAGATTTTCACCACGACCCGGTCGAGCAGGCCGGTCAGCATCGTGAGGTCCGCCGCGATCAGGCTGCGCCTCGACGCCTCGATGTTGGCCGACTTGCTCAGTTCCGACCAGTCGAGCCGCCAGCCTGCCGACGCCGCGAGCTGCCGGAGAAACGCCCGCTGGGTTCGCCCGTTCCCCTCGCGAAAGGGATGCCGGGCGTTCAGTTCGCCGTAGTAGAAGGCCAGCCGTCGTACGAAGTGTTCACGAGGCAGTCCGAAGAGATGCCGGTGGAACGCCTGAAGATGTTCCGAGTTGTACTCGCCGGGCAGCGCTGAACGAGCGATCTCGACCTCGCGGATGCTGACGATTCTCGCTTCGAGTTGCTTGAGCTCGGCTGGGTCGTCGATGGACAGCTTGTTCCGCAGGCATTCAGTCCCGGGAATGAGGTACGGATCGCTCACTTGCCCCTGACTCGGTCGATCTCCCGTTGAATCGCCCCCGCTGCGGAAGATGGCGAACTCGCGACCGAACGCAGGACGTCCTGCCAGTCCTCATCCAGATCGACGCCCTCCATCGAGGAACTCGCCGCTGCGTGCGCTACGGCCGATTCAGCGTCGGAGATCTGCCTGGCGTAGTAGTACTTCAGGCGCTGCTTGGTGATCTCTTCCGAGCTTGATTCATCCGGGCCCAGAATTCCACGAGCGATACGCCAGGGGGGTTCGATGTGTGTCAGCCGGGACAGCGATTCCGCGGACAGCTGGGAGTATTTGCCCAGCACCCATGAAACGGTTTTCCGCTCGGCCGGGGAAAGTCGTGCCGCGATTCCGGAGGACCACGAGGTGATCATGTACTGCCTGCGATGCCTCTTGTAGACCGCCGGGACCACGGGGCCTTGCGGCCATGCCTCGATTCGGTCCTCGAACAGCGGAGTGTCCTCACGCACAAGGTGCCACGCCTGGCAGTAGCAGATCAACTTTTGCAGCTTCATCGCCGTCACCGGACCGGTGCTCTCGAGTACGGCTGCCGCCACATCGTCCACATTCGCCAAGGTCTCCACCTCCTTCGCAGATGCTCCGACCACGAGTTTACGCAGTCCAGAGGCATGAGAAACAGAGTTCGAGGACATGTGCCCGATCGGGTGGGAAGCGGTTTACCCGCCGTCATGGTCGCGGCAAGGGGGCCGGAAAAGCGACAAGCCCGGATTCCGTCGTGTCACGGAATCCGGGCTTTCGTGCCGCATCTAGCGAACGGTCACTTGGTGACCAGCTTCTGACCCGGGAAGATCAGGTTCGCGTCCTTGATGATGCTGGTGTTCTTCTGGTACAGGGCCTGCCAGCCGCCCGGGATGTTGAGCTGCTCGGCAATGCGCGACAGGGTGTCGCCGGCCTTGACCACGTAGTCGCCGGTGCCCACCTGGGGGGCCGCCTGCTGCACGGGGGCAGCCTTCGGGGCGGCGGCCTGCTTGGGGGCGGGGGCCTTCTTCTGCACCTTGGCCTTCGGGGCGGCCTTCTTCACCGGGGCGCCGTGGCTGCCGCCACGCCCGCCGCAGACCGGCCACGCGTGGATGCCCTGAGTCTTCAGGACGTTCTCGGCGACGCGGATCTGCTCCTCACGGGAGGCGTTCTGCGGGCTGCCGGAGCCGCCGTTGGCGCGCCAGGTGCCCTGAGTGAACTGCAGACCGCCGTAGTACCCGTTGCCAGTGCTGATTTGCCAGTTGCCACCACTCTCACACTGGGCGATGGCGTCCCAGTTGACGCTGCCTTCAGCCTGCGCCGGGCCTGCCGCCAGCGCCAGCGGGGCACCAACCGCGAGGCCCGCAAGGGCGACGCGAGCGATGGTGCGGGTGGCGACGGTGGACTTGCGGTGCTTGCCGGGGTTGGTCATCTCGATCTCAGCTTCAGCACCTGCCGCAGAGGGGTCACTCGGGGTTCACCCTCCCGCTCCCGCCCGGAAGTTTGGCTTTCACTCGGGGTTCGGGTCCCGGGAGCCCACCGGTCGGGGTTCGGTGCTGCGAGCTCTCGGGGGTCTAGCCGTGGTGCTGGTCGGGTCCAGCGCCGAGAGCGACCGTACGTAACCACAACCGAGATCGGAAATTTATCAGGGTGTGACCTAGGTCACGGTAACGTCACACAACCTGATGCGATCTCCTATGTAACCGCAGGTAGGAGCGTCGTTATCAGTCCGTTTCCTAGCCCGAGATTTTCACGCTGAGTGAGACCTGGGTCATGCTGATCGCAGCCCGGTTGGGCCGTTCGTGAACACCCGATCAGCCCCCTGCGAATGGCGGCAGCACGTCCAGCTGAGTCCCGTCGGACAGCCGCAGGCTCTGCGCGCGCACCGCGACACCGTCGAGCAGGAAGCTGCAGGCGGTCAGGACGTTGGCGAGCTTCTCGCCGTGCCGGTCGGAGATGGCCCTGGCGGCATCCGCCACGGTCGAACCCGCAGGTAGCGGCAGTATTTCCTCGTCGACCCCGGAGGCGGCACGGGCGCCGGCGAAATAGCGGACCTGAACGGTGACCTTGTCACTCACCTGCGCAAGCATAGTATGCAATCGACATACATACGGGATGTATGTTTCTATGGGGGCATGGCACTCAGCGACTCACTCGGTACGGCGAAATCGGTCCGGCTCGCCCGGGCGACCATCGACTACCGCGAACGCGGGGAGGGGTCACCCATCGTGTTCGTCCACGGTCTACTGGTAAACGCAGACTTGTGGCGGCACGTCGTCCCGCCGCTCGCGGATGCCGGGCATCGGTGCATCGCGCCGGACTGGCCGCTCGGCAGCCACAGCACCCCGGTCCCGGACGCCGACCTGACCCCGCCCGGGCTGGCCGACCTGATCGCCGAGTTCCTGGTCGCTTTGGACCTCCGCGAGGTCACGATCGTGGCCAACGACACCGGCGGCGCGCTCACCCAGCTGCTGATGACCCGGAACTCGGACCGGATCGCGCGGGTGGTGTTCACCCCGTCGGACTGCTTCGACCAGTTCATGCCCGACCTGTTCGCGCCGCTGGTCAAGATCACCAAGGTGCCCGGCGCGACCTGGCTGCTCGCCCAGGCGCTGCGCTCGCGCCGGGTCCAGCGGCTGCCGATCGCCCTGGGCTGGCTGGCGAAACGCCCGATTCCCAAGGAGATCACCGACTCGTACCTGCGGCCGGCGCTGCGCCGCGCCATCCGCCGGGACGCCCGCGCGTTCGCCGCGACCGTCCACAAGCGATACACGATCCAGGCCGCCGAGGAGCTGAGGAACTTCGGCAAGCCGGTGCTGATCGCGTGGGCGGCGGAGGACAAGGTGTTCCCGATGAGCCTCGCGCACCGGCTCGCGGCCGTCCTCCCGGACGCCACCGTCACCCCCATATATGACAGCTACACCTTCGTGCCCGAGGACCAGCCGGCGGAGCTGGCGAAGGCGATCGCCGGGTTCGTTGCAGACTAAGGGGTATGCCACGGACTCAGGAGGACCGGCGGCGCGAGACGCGTTCCGCCCTGCTCGCCGCCGGACGCCGGTTGTTCGCCGAACGCGGGTACGCGAACGTGTCGGCCGACGAGATCGTGGCGGCCGCCGGCCTGACCCGCGGCGCGTTGCACCACCACTACAAGGACAAGCAGGGCCTCTTCCAGGCCGTGTTCGAGCAGATCGAGCAGGAGCTGGACGACGAGCTGGGCGCGGCGATGGGCCGGGTCGGTGACGTGCCGACCCGGATGGGCGTCGGCATAGCGTCCTTTCTGGACATCTGCGAACGGCCCGAGGTGGTCCGGATCGGCCTGCTGGACGCGCCGACGGTGCTCGGCTGGGAGACCTGGCGGGCGATCGAGGCGCAGCACGCCCTGGGCCTGATCGAGAACCTGCTGGCCGGCGCGGCCGAGGAGGGGATCCTCAACCAGCCCGCGTCGCCGGTGCTGGCGAGGTTCGTGCTCAGCGTGGTGATCGAGTCCGCGCTGCTGATCGCGCACGGCACGGCGACGCGCGCCGAGGTCGAACTCTCCCTCGGCGCGCTGTTCGCTGGACTGCTCACCAGTAAGTAGGTGTCCTTATATAGAGGTGTGTCAGTGCTGGAGCTGGGTCGCGTCGGAGGGCATCCGGCGGGGCAGGAAGAAGCTCAGCACCGCGACCACTCCCAGCGCTCCCACGATGTACCAGGCCATCGAGCTGAACGTGTGGGTGAACGTCTCCGCCCGGATGGTGTCCAGGACCGTGCCGATCCCCGGGCCGCCGGTCGCCTGGCCGGCGGCCTGGCAGCTCGCCGGAACGCTGGCCGGGTCGGACAGGCCGACCATGTCGACGTAGCAGTTCTTGACCGCCGGCAAGGCTTGCGCGGGCACGCCCGCCGCCTGTAGCTGACCGGCGTGGTCGTCGAACGCCGTGCCAGCGCTCGGGGTGAGCGCGTTGAAGAACAGCACGCCGAGCACCGAGATGCCGATCGCACCGCCGAGCTGGTCGCCCGCGTTGAGGGTGCCGGACGCCGCGCCCGCGTCCTCGGCCCGCACCTTCGCCCCGGCCATCGCGAACACCGGCCCGATCACCGCGCCCATGCCCAGCCCGGCCAGCAGCAGCCACGGCACCATGTCCCAGAACCCGGTCGTCGCGTCCACAGTGGACAGCATGCAGACCAGTGCGACGGCGAACGTGAGCGCTCCCGCCGTGCCGACGTACCGGCCGAACCGGTTGACCAGCGCGTTGCCCGGGATGATGGTGATCATGGTGCCGATCGCGAACGGCAGTGAGGTCAGCCCGGACTCCAGCGGCGTGAACCCGAGCCCGACCTGCAACGTGAGGGTGTACGCGAGGAAGAACGCGGACATCCCGGCGAAGAACACCATCAGCATGCCGGTGCCCGCGGCGAACCCGCGCGACCGGAACAGCCGCATCGGCACCAGCGCGCCGATCCCGCGGGCCCGGGAGCTGGCGATGAACAGCGCGAAGAACGGCACCGACAGCCCCATCGAGATGAACGTCCACAGTGGCCAGCCCAGCTCCCGGCCCTGCACCAGCGGCACCAGGACCAGCACGAGCGCGATCGTCACCAGGGTCATGCCGCGCAGGTCGGGCCTGAGCGCGTGGCTGGAGCGGGTCTCCGGCACCACGATCCAGGCCGCGATCAGCGCCGCGATCCCGACCGGCACGTTGACCAGGAAGATCGCGCG
>CBIMJO010000372.1:0-8051 GCA_966244135.1 uncultured Actinocrispum sp.
CAAGATCCGGATCCGCAACGCCGCCGGCTCGATCCACGCGATCGTGGACTACCTCGGCTACTACAGCGCCTCCGGTGAGTCGACCTACGAGCCCAAGGACAAGCCGGACCTGATCCTGGACACCCGCACCGGCCTCGGCGGGCACCAGCGCCCGGTGACCGGCGGTGAGGTCGTGACGCTGCCGATCCGGGGCGTCGCCGGGGTGCCGTCGAACGCCGTCGCGGTCGCGGTGAACATCACCGGCACCGAGTCCACCGCGGTGAACTTCTTCACCGTGTTCGCCCAGGGCTCGCCCGCGTTGTCCTCGTTGAACCTGGTCCCGGGCGAGGACCGGGCGACCCAGTCGCTGGTGCGGATCGGCGACGACGGCAACATCCGGGTCTCGCTGAATGCCGGCCAGTCGCACCTGCTGGTGTCCGTGGTGGGGTACTTCGTGCCCGGTGACAGTGGCAGCCGGTTCCAGGTCCTGCCGGCCCAGAACCGCTTCTACGACAGCCGCGACACCCCGCCGCACGCCCTGGGCCCCGGGGAGATCAAGACGCTCACCGTGCCCGGACTGCCCGCGCAGGCGACCGCGGTGGCGCTCGGTGTCGTGGGCATCGGGCCGACCGGCAACACGTTCCTGACCGTGTGGAACCGGGACATCGCGTACTCCGGCGCGATCCCGTCCACGGTGAACATCACCAAGGGCGAGAACACCGCGAACGCGGCCACGGTCCGGCTCGGTTCGCAGGCCCGGATCAACATCCGCAACTCGGGTGGCACCACCGACACCCTGACCGACCTGCAGGGCTACTACACCCGCTGAGCAGCGCCGGCCCCTGCAGACCAGTCTGCCGGGGCCGGCCCGTCAACCGAGCTTGCAGGCGGGGAAGCCGCCGACGGCGCCGATCCGGAAGTCGGAGACTCGCTCGAAGCCGGTCTCCGGGGCATCGCCCTTGAGGTCGCGGGCGGCGTAGTCGTAGCGCAGCAACACCTGTACGGCTTCGTCGAGGTCACCCGGGGACAGGCGGTAGCCGTCCTGCTTGTTCAACAGCTGACCGCTGTACGCGCCCGCCACACACAACACGGCCTTCTGGGCGTCACGGCCGGTCAGGGACTTGTTCAACGCGGCCAGGACGCCCAGGCCGTAACGGCTGGAGATGATCGTCCCGGTCGACCAGTCGCCGATCTCCTTGTGGATCTCGGCCAGCTGACCGCCCGACTCCACGTCCACCTCGCCGCTGTCCTGGCAGAACGCGACCGGGCCCTGGTCGCCGGACCCGCACTCGGGCGCCGAGGTGACCTCCTTGAGCTTGGGCTGCTTCCACTGCTTGCCCAGCTTGGTGACCTGTTGCTGCAGGTAGGGGTTGATGTCCTCGTCGATGCCCTTGAGCGTCTCGGCCAGGCTGATGTTGCCGCCGGTGGCCTTGTCCTGCTGGGAGTCGAAGCCCTTCTGGGTGAACTCGCGGTTGTCCACGCTCATGTCCGCGCAGAGCGAGGCGCCCTTCTCGAAGCCGTCCTGGAACGCCGAGACGCGGTCGAACGCGTCACCGTGCGCGCCCTGGGCGCCCGCCGTCGTGCCGACGGGGTCGCGGAACACGACCATGGCCTCCAGCGCGGGGTCCAGGGCGGTCCGCTCGACCTGCAGCCGGGCCGCCTTGCCCTCGGTCACCCAGCGCACGAACGAACCCGCGTAGCAGTCGGCCTGCGCCTCGAGCAGGATCGTCGGGAACTTCTGCGGGTTGGCCCGCTCGGCCTGCGGCGTGATCCCGGCGCGGCGCTGCACCGCGTGGCCCATCTCGTGGGCCAGCACGAGCATGATCGACGCCTCGCCGAAGTTCTCCTTGAGCAGCGGCAGCAACGCCGCGCGGTCCCAGGCGATGGCGTCCGCGCTCGGGCAGTAGAACGCGTTGCCCTCCACGTCGGAGGCCTGGTCGGTGCACGGCGGCGCGGGCGCCTTGGGGCTCTTGGTGTCCACCGAGTAGTAGCCGCCGCGCAGCGGTTCCCACGCCTTCTTGTCGAAGGTGGCCGGGAACATGTCGATCCAGTACTTCTCGACGTCCTTGACGACCGTCCCGGCGAGTTTGTCGATCTCACCCCCGTCGGTGTTGTTGATGAACGAGGGGTCGACGTCACCGCCCTGGTTGCGGTTGATCACCCCGCCGGCCGCCACCGGCACACCCACAACGGTGGTAGTGCAGGCGGAAGCGAGCAGAGCGGCGGAAACGGCGACGATGGCGAACAGAGGAGACCGGGCCACTCGAACAGTGTGCCTGGTTGTCTTGTCGGCTGGGGGTAAGTGCATGCGCTTCGCTGATATATCGGCCCGAAAGTGCAGGTCAGACACTGAACCGGTCAATTGCGCGGATTTTGTTGGTTGCGTCCAGCGCGGCGACCTTGTACGCCTCGGACAGCGTCGGGTAGTTGAACACCGCGTCGACCAGGTAGTCGATCGTGCCGCCGCAGCCCATCACCGCCTGGCCGATGTGCACCAGGTCGGTCGCGCCCGTGCCGAACAGGTGCACACCCAGCAGCTTCCGGTCCGTTGTGGACACCAGCAGCTTCAGCATGCCGTATGAGTCACCGGCGATCTGGCCGCGCGCGAGCTCGCGGTAGCGGGCGGTGCCGGTCTCGTACGGGATGGCCGACGTGGTCAGCTCGGCCTCGGTGGCGCCGCAGTAGGAGATCTCCGGAATCGTGTAGATCCCGATGGGCTGCAACGCGCCCAGCTCGTGCGCGGGCTCGCCGAACGCGTGGTAGGCGGCCAGCCGGCCCTGGTCCATCGAGGTCGCGGCGAGCGCGGGGAACCCGATCACGTCGCCGACGGCGTAGATGTGCTCGACCTGGGTGCGGTAGTGCGGGTCGACGGTCAGCCGGCCGCGGTGGTCGGCGCTCAGCCCGGCCTTGTCCAGGTCCAGCGTCGCCGTCATGCCCTGGCGCCCGGCCGAGTACATCACCGCCTCGGCGGGAATTCTCTTGCCGCTGGCCAAAGTCGTCACCGTGGCGTGGTCGTTCACCGCCACGTCCACGACCTTCTCGCCGAACCGGAAGGTGACCGCCAGGTCGCGCAGGTGGAACTTGAGCGACTCGACGATCTCCGGGTCGCAGAACTCGAGCATCCGCTCGCGCTGCTCGACCACGGTCACCCGGGAGCCGAGCGCGGCGAACATGGACGCGTACTCGATGCCGATCACGCCCGCGCCGACCACCACCAGCGACGCCGGGATGTTCTCCAGCTGCAGGATCTCGTCCGAGTCGAGCACCCGGGCCGCGTCGAAGTCGACCTCGCTGGGCCGCGCCGGGCTGGTGCCGGTGGCGATCACGACGTACTGGCCGGTGATCGTCGTGCGTGCCCGGCCCTCGACCGCGACGGTGTGCGGGTCGACGAACCGGCCGAGACCGTCGATCAGCTCGACGTGGTTGCGCAACAGCTGTGCCCGCACGACCTCGACCTCACGGCCGATCACGTGCTGTGTCCGGGACAGCAGGTCCGCGACGGTTATGTCTTGTTTGACGCGGTAACTCGCGCCGTACAGTTCGCGCTGGCTCATGCCGGTCAGGTAGAGCACCGCCTCGCGCAGGGTCTTCGACGGAATGGTGCCGGTGTTCACGCACACCCCGCCGACCATGTCGTGGCGGTCCACGACCGCGACGTGCTTGCCCAGCTTGGCCGCCGCGATCGCGGCCTTCTGCCCACCGGGGCCGGAGCCCAGGACGATCAGGTCGTAGTCGTACTCGCTCACGCCCTACAGCCTGCCTCATCGAACCCGGAAATGGAGGACCGAAGGTGGCCGGCGCCGCCGCCGACCACCTTCGGTCCGATGAATTCACTAGCAAGTAATCGTCGGGTTACCCCAGTCCGCGTGGTCGGAGTTGTTGCCGTCGCCCGCGTCGGTGACCACGAGGCGCAGCTGGTCGGCTCCGGCGATGCTGCCGGACAGCTGTCTGGCCGCGCTGGCTCCGGTCAGCGTGCCGCTGTCGGCGATCTTGGTGCCGTCGGCGAACACTTGGAACACCACCGAGCCCTTCGTGCTGGCCACCTCGTCGTCCACGCCCACGCTCGCCGAGAACGTGTCACACGCTTTGCCCAGGTAGAACGAGATGTCGCTGGCCGCGTGCGTGCCGAGGCCCTTGGCGTACGTGGTGCCGTTGATGGTCAGCGTCTTGCCGTCGCCGCCGGTCTGGGTGTTGTTGCTGCGGTCCTTCTCCACCGGGCCCCAGCCGCTCACGGCCGAGTCCCAGCTCAGGTCGGACACCTGGTGCGTGCCCTCGGCCGGTGGCGTCCGCACACCCTTGCTCACCCGGTAGATCACCGTCTCGTGCGCGGGCACGGACACGCTGATCGTGCCGGTGGTGTTCCGCGAGGACTTGGACCACAGGTCCTTCAGGTTGTACGAGGACGAAGCGCCGATCCCGACCGCGGAGGCAGTCGTGCTGATCGTCTGGGCCGAGGAGTTGTTGTTGAACAACGCCACCGCGTAGTCCCCATTGGACAGTGGCTTGGCGATCACGTACTTGTTGCCGCTGGCCGAGATCTGCTTGCCCTGGACGCCCAGGGTGTCCTGGTCGACCGCGATGACGTCCTTGTTCAGCAGGGTCTCGTAGTTCTCCGCGGACACCTTGCGCAGGTCCGCGCCGATCAGCAGCGGCGCGGCCATGATCGCCCACAGGCTGAAGTGCGAGCGGTACTCCGCCGGGGTCATCCCGCCGTTGCCGACCTCCAGCATGTCCGGGTCGTTCCAGGCGCCCGGTTTGGCGTACTGGGCCAGCGGCAGGTTCTTCTGGAAGATCGACACCATCTTCGAGTACGAGTCGCTGATGTCACCGGTGGTGCGCCACAGGTTCCCGACCGGCTGGGCCCACGTCCACGGCTGGTTCTGGCCCCACTCGCAGATGGAGAACACGATCGGCCGGCCGGTGGCGGCCAGCGCGTCCCGCATCTTCTTGTACCGCTGCTGGGCGTCCACGCCCTGGTTGTTGCAGTTGTCGTACTTCAGGTAGTCGACACCCCAGGAGGCGAACAGGGTGGCGTCCTGCGTTTCGTGGTTCAGGCCGCCGGGGAAGCCCGCTGTGTTGCAGGTTTTGGTGCCCGCGCTGGTGTAGATGCCGAACTTGAGGCCCTTCGAGTGCACGTAGTCGGCGACGGCCTTGATGCCGTTGGGGAACCGCACCGGGTCGGGCTCCAGGTTGCCCTGCGCGTTGCGGGACGTCTTGGCCCAGCAGTCGTCGATGTTGACGTACTGGTAGCCGGCGTCCTTGAGTCCCTTGGACACGAACAGGTCCGCGATGCTCTTGATCATCGCCTCGTTGAAGGTGGCCTTGCACTGGGTGGTGTTCCAGTTGTTGAACCCCATCGGCGGGGTCTTCGCCAGGCCGTTGTCCAGCGCGAGCGCCTGGGGTGTGGCGGTTGTGACGACGAAACCGAGCATTGTGGACAGTGCGGCCACAGCGACCGCGAGCCTTCTGAGCATGGTCGTAGCCTCGATTCAGCTGGGCAAGCCCCACTGCTTGCCGGGAATGGTGGTCGGGACGGGGGCGACGGTGAGGTCGGGCAGGGCGCCCTTCGGGTACACGACCGCGGTCGCGCCCTGGGCGAGGTCGATCTGGATCACACCGTCACCGGTGCTGTGCCAGGGGATCGGCGTTCCGTCCGGAGTGGACACCGTGATGTCCCCGGCGATCCCGTGCTTGACCTGACACGGCTGGCCGGCCTCGCTGGTGACCTTGACCCAGGCGGTCTTGCCCTGGCGCCGCACGGCACTGAGCAGGAAAGCGCCCTGCGTGCGGAAGGTGCCCAGCGCGGCGTCGGCCCACTTGTCCGGGACCGCCGGGAAGACCCGGATGACCCCGCCCCAGCTCTGGCACAGCATGTCGTGAATGGACTGTGACGCGGACAGCGGTGTCTCGACCACCGGGCTGCCCTCTTTGTACATGGTGTTCTCGGTGACCGGGTACTTCGTACTGGTGTCGAAGAACTTCAGTAGATAGGTGAGCGCCTCGTTGCCGTTGCCCAGTACGGCGAACATCGACGCGGCGCCGGTGTAGCTGTACCCGCGGTGCGCGCCCTGGATGGAATGCCAGTGCCGCACGGACTTCTCGATCAGCGCCCGGTTCGCCGCGGTCTCCGGCGTGACCAGGTAGAGCGGGTAGACCATGAGCAGGTGCGAGTAGTGCCGGTGCGACTTGGCGTAGGGCACGCCCGTGCCGATCATGAACCCGGTGCTGTCCACCGGATACGGCGTGAGGTCCTTGAGGGTCTGCTGCCACTTCCCGGCGAGTGGGTCGTCGGGTTTGGTCTGCAGCAACGTTTGCAGCGACCACCGCAGCAGGGCGATGTCGTAGTTGGCGTCCGGCGCGAGGCCGTACTCGGGCGAAAGCGTCTGTGGCAGATGGAGTTTGCCGTCGTCGCCCTTCTTGAGGAAGTGCAGGTAGTAGTTGGTGGTGCGGCGCAGCAACGGGAAGATCGTGTTCTGCAGCAGTGACTCGTCCATGGTGTGCCGGTAGCTGAGCCACGCGTTGTGCAGTGTCCACGCGAGGTTGCCGACCTCACCGCTGCCGCTGTCCCCCGGGCGTTGCACGTAACTGCCCTTGATCGTGCGGCGGTCCGTGCTGCGGCCGACCCCCGCCGAGTCGGACTGGTACTCGGGGCGGACGTTCTTGACGAGGTTGTCCGTGTTGTCGTGCAGGGTTTTGCTGATCGCGTCCAGCTCCAGGTGGTTGGAGCCGTGGATGAGCCAGTACTCGAGCTGCACGTTCAGGTTCCACCACACCGCGGGCCAGCCGGTCTTCTCCAGCCAGGGCCCACACGTGGCCATGACGGGCGCGTCCGCACGGGTGCCCGAGGCGATCTTGTACAGCTGGGCCCAGTGGAAGCTCTGCAGGCGTTGGTCCGGAATGGACAGGAAGCTCTTCTGGTAGTAGGCGTTCCACCACTTGCGGTGGGCTGTTCTCAGTGTGGCTTCGGTGGCGTTCTGGATCCTGGTGAGCGCCTTGGCTTCCGCGGTCTTGTCCGGGAAGGTGTGCGCGACCGTCAGGAAGAGCGTGTCGCCGGTCTTGCGGTAGGCCGTGGCCGTCTGCCCGCCCGCGACCAGGCCCTGGGTGACCTGGCTGATCCCATCCGTCGTCTTCTTGGCGGGCGCCGGGTTCTCGGTGTACCCGCTGGGCGCGGCCTCGGACGCGGACTTCGGGCTGATCGCCTTCTCCTCGTGGAACACCCACTTGACCGTCTCGCCGCTTTGCGCGGTCGCCTTCGCGACGAGGGTCTGGTCGTGGATGAACACGTTGAGCGTCAACGTGCCCTTGCTGGTCGTCACGGTGCCGGTGAGTTCGGCGTTCCACAGGTCCAGCCGCCAGTCGACCTTGCTGATGGTCCCCGAGGGCTCAAGCGTCAGATGCCCGACCGGGAGCCGGCAGACACCCCACGCGCTGCCGAACTGCGGCCGGTAGTCCTGGACCTCGGAGTGCTGGGTGGTGAACCGGATCTGGTTCTTGCCGGGTTCCTGGTAGACCATCGACCCGAGCAGCCCGTCCCCCAGGAACGGCCCTTGCCACCAGTCGGACGGAAGCCGTTTCCACACCAGATCCTGCTGGCCGACGAACGCGGGCCAGTCCAGCGCCGCTTGGGCCTGGTTCGTTGCTGCTTGGATTGGGTTCGCGGTGTGGGCGGGGTTCGCGCCCCCGGCCAACGCCGCGGTGGCCACCGACCCCGCGATAAATCCACGCCGGGAAACATCCCAGCTCTCTCCGGGCATGCGCCGTCCCTTGACTCGTGGGCAGGTGCGGGGCGGCGACGTTGCACCCGAGTTCACCAAGAAAGTAAGCAGTGGTGAACGACCCGTCAAGGGGTATGGACTAGACCATTGGAACGAAAGTCATCCGATCTCTGATCGGAGGGTGAGGTGGGCTGGTTCGCGACGGGCACCCGGACGGTCGGTGGGTCGGCGGGGGTCGGTGGTGGGCACCGGACGCGGTTGGTGGGTCGGCGGTGGGTCGGTCGGTGGTGGGCGCCTGGTCGCGGTTCGATTTGGTGCGGGGCCCCTGCGGCGGCCAGGCAGGACGAAAGTCGCGGG
>CBIMJO010000373.1:0-8036 GCA_966244135.1 uncultured Actinocrispum sp.
CGCTGAACAACCAGCCGCTGTCGGGCGCCACCGTCCGCCACCAGACGGACTTCTTCGGCGGCACCACCAAGGTCACCAACGCGTCGGGCCAGTTCACCATCCCGATGTGGCACAACACCAGCTCCGTGTCGGTCTACGGTTCCAGCTACTACAACGCCAACTCGAGCGGCGGTGGCTTCAACATGACCATCAACACGGACTCGCACCTGAACGTCACCCTGGGCGGCGACTGGGTCGGGCCGCCGCCCTGCAGGCCCGAGAACCCTTCGGGGTCTGGGGTGGGCTCGACGAGGACGAACGCAGGGCGATCTTCGCCCGCCGCCACCGCACCTCGCACTCCGCCCAGCCCGCCGCCTGACCCCCAGCTCCCCCTCGTGAGTGGTGCACGTGTCAGAACCACTCACGAGGGGTATTTCCGCTGTGCCCAGTGGATCCAGCCGAGCATGCCCTCGAGGGTGCGGGCCCGCAGTTCCAGGCCCATCAGCTGCGGATCGGTGGGGGACTCCCGTTCCGCCAGCTCGGTGAGGTAGGCCCGGAGCTGGCGCAGCTCCGTCGAGACCACCTTCTCCTCGCGCTCCAGCACTTTCCGGGCATCGTCCGGGTCCAATGTGGAGACCAGCAGCGCGCGCAGCATGCTCTCGTCGCGGACCGTGCGGTCCGGTTCGGTGTCCACCAGCCACCGTCGCAACTCCGCCCGCCCGGCGTCGGTGACCACGTAGGCACGCCGTCCGCGCGGGCCTTCCTCGACCTCCTCGGCGAACCCGGCGTCGGTCAGCTTGGCCAGCTCGCCGTACATCTGGTTGCGGCGGGCGTACCAGACCCCGCGCATCACCTGGTCGAACTTCTTCGCCAGGTCGTACCCGCTCTGCGGGCCAGGCAGCAGCGTCGCGAGCACGGCGTGGCGTAGGGACATGGCTGCATTCTTGACCGGTCAGAGTTTACCGGTCAAACTTGACCTATGGATGAGCTGGACGACCGCCGGAAACGACTGATCCTGCTGGCCACACTGGGTGGAGTGCTGCTCGGCGCACTGGACGGGACGGCCACGGGCACGTCGATGCCGAGGATTGTCGAACAGTTTCACGGCGAGCAGAGCCTGACCTGGGTGGTCACGGCCTACCTGCTGGCCTCGACCGTGACCGTGCCGGTCTACGGCCGCCTGGCCGACCTGTACGGCCGCAAGAAACCGCTGCTCACCGGGCTGGGGCTGTTCCTCACCGGCTCCTTGCTGTGCGCGGGCGCCCAATCGATGGGGCAGCTGGTCATTTTCCGTGTCGTGCAAGGGATCGGCGCGGGGGCGTTACTCACCGTGGGCATGACGCTGGTCCGCGACCTGTATCCGCCGGACCAGTCCACCGCGATGCTGCGGATGCAGACCCTGATGGCCGCGATGATGGTGATCAGCTTCGTCGGCGGCCCGCTGATCGGCGGCCTGATCACCGATCACTGGGGCTGGCGCTGGATCTTCCTGGTGAACCTGCCGATCGGCCTCGTCTCGGCGGCGGTGCTGGCCGCCAGGGTCCCGGCGGTTCGCCCGCCACACCAGGAAACCGGCCGGTTCGACACCGAGGGTGTGCTGCTGCTCACCGCTGGGATCTCGGTCATCCTGCTGGCGCTCACCTACGACGCGAAGCTGCTGTTGGCCGGGGCCGCGTTGGTCGTCGTTTTCGTTCTGGTGGAACGGAAAGCGGCCGTGCCGATCGTCCCGTTGCGACTGTTCAACGGCCGCACGTACAGCGCGTTGTCCATCGCGGGCTTCCTGTTCACGGTGGGCTCCATGCCGGTCGGGTTGTTCCTCGGGCTGTATCTCCAGCAGGTGCGTGGGTTCAGCGCCACCGAGTCCGCCTTGATGGTCATCCCGTTGATGGCCGGCATGCTGGTGGGCAACCGGGGAACGGCCATCATCGTCATCAGAACCGGCCGGGTGAAAGGACTTCTGGCCGGGGGAGCGCTCGTGCTGGCGGCCGCCTCGCTGCCGTTCTTCGCGCTGGCAACACTTCCGGTGTGGCTGACGCTGGTGTGCGCGGGCCTGATCGGCGTCGGGACCGCGCCTGCCATGGGCGGCATGGCGATCGCCGCCCAGTCCGCAGTGGACCGCCGGGACATCGGTTCGGCCACGGCAGGTCTCACGCTGGTCAAGCAGCTGGGCGGCAGCGCGGGGCTCGCCACCGGGCAGGCGTTGCTGGGGAAGACCCTTACTGCACAGTCGATCGGCGGCACGATAGCGGTGATCGGCGTGGCCGGGGGAGTGCTCGCCTTCGCCGCGATCCTGGCGATGCGCGAGGTGGTGCTCGTTACTCGCTAGGGAGCATCCCGGATCGCAGCTGCTCCAGCGTCTTCGCGAGCAGACGGGACACGTGCATCTGCGAGATGCCGATCTTCTCGGCTATCTGGGTCTGGGTGAGGTTGCCGAAGAACCGCAGCAGCAGGATGGTCCGCTCGCGTTCGGGCAGGTCGCGGATGAGCGGCAGCAGCGACTCGTGGTTGTCCACGCCCTCAAGGCCGGTGTCCGGCTCGCCCAGCATCTCGCCCAGCGACGTGTTGTCCGAGTCCTGCGTGAGCATGTCGTCCAGGGACACCGAATGGTAGGCGTTCCCGGCCTCCAGGCCCTCGTACACCTCTTCCTTGGTCAGGCCGAGGTGGGTGGCGATCTCGCTGGGGGCCGGGGCGCGGCCGAGCCGCTGGGACAGCTCGTTGCCGGCCGCGGTGATGGACAGGTGCAGCTCCTTCAACCGCCTCGGCACCCGCACCGACCAGCTGGAATCCCGGAAGTAGCGACGGATCTCGCCCATCACGGTGGGCACCGCGAACGACAGGAAGTCGGTGCCCCGGGCGGGATCGAACCGGTCCACCGCGTTGATCAGGCCGACCGTGGCCACCTGCACCAGGTCCTCGCTGGCCTCGCCGCGATGGGCGAACCGGCGCGCGATGTGCTCGGCCACCGGCAGGTGCCCGGTGACCAGCTCATCGCGCAGCTCGGCTCGGCGCGGGTCGTCCCCGGCCAGCCCGGCCATCTCCTCGAACAGCGGCGCGAGGTGGTCGTAGGTGTTGCGGCCCTTGGCTCGTGCGGTCACGCTCACCCCTCAGCTCTGCCGGCCTTGGTCAGTTCGATGACCACCCGGTAGCCGCCGGGCACCTGTTCGACCCGGGTCGTCGCGCTGTCGGCGAGGGTGGTCAGCACCCGCCAGCCGAACGACGCAGCCGGGTCCGGCAGTGTTTCCACTGTGGACAGTGTGGACGCCTGCAGGCTGAGGCTGTTGGCCCCCACCCGGAACTTGCAGCGCAGCTCGGAGCCCGGCCAAGCGGCTATGGTCAGCATCGACCCGGCCTCGTCCGCGGCGAGCTTGAAGTCCTCGACGTAGTCGAGATCGAAGTCCTGGCGAAGGGCGATGCTGGCCGCCAGCGACCGGAGGATCGGCAGATACCGGGCCTCGGCTGGAACTCTCAGCTCGATGTCGCCCATGCCGACCATACTGTCCATTGAGGACTCATTGGTCGCCGTCATGACCACCGCCCCTCCCACGCCTGCCGGTTGTCCACCGGGTCCGGTTTCCCCGGCGCCCCCCTGGGCAAACCACCGCCGGGCGTCACCGTCGGTGACGGTGTCGAAATCGAGAGGTTCCCCACGTGAATTGCCGGGTAACAATGGAAACGACAGCGGGTCGTCGGCCGATCACATAGTCGAACCGTAACGCCTGGGGAGGTGGACGAAGATGAAGGACGAGTGTCCGCCCGCTGATCAGGACCTTGCGCGGATCCGGGCACGGGCCAGAGCACTCGTTGTGATGGCACGTGACGGGGACACGTCGGGACTGGTCGACGCGCTGGACGTGCTCACCTCGGAACAGGCCCGGGGCGGCCCGGGCCCGCATCTGATCGTGGGTGAGCTCTTGTCCGCCGCGGTCGCGATGGTCTCCACCCGTGCGGGCGCTGTACCAGCGGAAACGCTGTTCGCAGTGGACATTCGCGACGATGCGGACCACGCGGTGGCCATCGACCACCTGGAGCCGCCGCTGCGCGCGACCATCCGCGCGCTGCTGGCCGAGTTGAACGGTCATCCCGAGGACGCCCGGTTCCAGCTGGAGCTGGCGCTGCGGGACATCGACCTGGAGGCCACCCTGGAAGTGGTCGTGCACGCTCTACTGTGGACCATTGGGATGCTGGAGTGGTGCGAGGAACAGGGGATCGACGCGCCCGAATGGCTTAAGGGTGCGGGGCTGGCGGCCTAGTCTTGCGGTGAGTTATTTCTGCAGGCAGGGTGGGGTTCGTGCCGGGTGATCTCAGCGACTACCGCCGGAAACGCGATGCCAAGCGCACTCCGGAGCCGATGCCGCAGGATGATGTCCTGCCGCACGGCGACGACGACACGTTCGTCATCCAGGAGCACCACGCCCGGCAGCTGCACTGGGACGTCCGGCTGGAACGCGGGGGCGTGCTGGTGTCCTTCGCGGTGCCCAAAGGCCTGCCGCCGGAGCCCAAGGTGGTCCGGATGGCCGTGCACACCGAGGACCATCCGCTCCAGTACGCCACCTTCGAGGGCGTGATCCCCAAGGGCGAGTACGGCGCCGGGAAGATGACCATCTGGGACCGCGGCACCTACGAGACGCTGAAGTGGAAGGACACCGAGGTCGACGTCGTGCTGCGCGGTGAACGGGTGCAGGGCCAGTTCACCTTCTTCAAGGGCGGCGAGGGCTGGATGGTCGTGCGTCGCGGCGCGCCGCAGGACCCGGGCTGGGAGTCGTTGCCCGAACAGCTCGAACCGATGTTGGCGACTGTCGGCGAGATGCCGGCGGACCCGGACAAGTACGCGTACGAGTTCAAGTGGGACGGGGTTCGTGCGCTGATCCGCGTGGAAGGCGGCCGGCTGCAGATCTTCAGCCGCGCGGGCAACGAGGTCACGGCCACCTACCCCGATCTGGCCGAACTGGGCAGGCAGCTCGGCAGCGCGCAGGCCTGGCTGGACGGCGAGATCGTCGCGTTCGCCGGCGGCAGGCCGAGTTTCGCCGAGCTACAGAAACGTATGCATATTGGCAACTCTGCACAGGCTCGGAAGATGGCGAGCCAGGTGCCGGTCAGCCTGCTGATCTTCGACCTGCTGCACTTCGAGGGCCGGTCCCTGCTGCGGCTGCCGTTCGCCGACCGCCGCGCGTTGTTGGAGAAGCTCGAACTGCGGGGCCACAACTGGTACACCTCGCCGTCCTACCCGGGCGCCGGTGACGCGGTGCTCAAGGCCAGCCGTGAACAGGGGCTCGAAGGTGTGATCGCCAAGCGGCTGGACTCACGCTATGTGCCCGGCCGGTCCACCGCGTGGGTCAAGATCGCCGACGTGCGTCCCCAGGAAGTGGTCATCGGCGGCTGGCGGCCGGGGGAGGGGCGGCGTGAGGGCGTGCTCGGCGCGTTGCTCCTGGGTATCCCGGAAGGCGACGGGCTGCGGTTCGTCGGTTCGGTCGGCACCGGTTTCAGCGACGCGGATCTGGAAAGCCTGACCGAGACGCTGCGGCCGCTGGCCCGCAAGACCTCGCCGTTCAACGGCAAGCTCCCGCCCGAGCGGGCCCGCGGCGCGCACTGGGTGGAACCGGCCTTGGTGGGTGAGGTGGTGTTCCGGATCTGGACCCCGGACAACCGGATGCGAGCGCCGGTCTGGCGCGGCCTGCGGTCCGACAAGTCACCCGGTGAGGTGAGGCTGAATGGGTGATCAGCTGGTCGAGGTCAAGGGTCGCCGGCTCAAGCTGACCAACCTGGAGAAGGTGCTCTACCCGGAGTCCGGGTTCACCAAGGGACAGGTGATCGACTACTACGCCCGGATCGCGCCGGTGCTGCTGCCGCACCTGAAGGACCGGCCGGTGACGCTGCGCCGGTACCCCAACGGCGTGGACGGCCAGTCGTTCTTCGAGAAGAACGTGGCCCGGCACGCGCCGGAGTGGGTGCGCACCGAGCGGCTGCCCACGCCGGGCAGCTCCAAGGGCAACGAGTTCCTCGACTTCGTGCTGATCGACGACCTGGCCACGCTGGCCTGGGTGGCCAACCTGGCCGCACTGGAGCTGCACGTTCCACAGTGGACCGTCGGCAGCGACCCGGACCTGCTGGTGTTCGACCTCGACCCGGGCCCGCCGGCGACCGTCGTCGAGTGCTGCCAGGTCGCGTTGTGGCTGCGGGAGGAACTGGACGAGGGCGGCTATACCGCCTACCCGAAGACCAGTGGTTCCAAGGGGATGCAGCTCTACGTCCCGGTCGAGCCGGACGAGATGGACACCTGGGAGTACTCGCGCAAGCTCGCCGACCGGCTCGCGAAGGCCTACCCCAGGCAGGTCGTCGCCACGATGGCCAAGGCGCAACGGGACGGCAAGGTGTTCATCGACTGGAGCCAGAACAAGCCGGCCAAGACCACCATCGCGCCCTATTCGATGCGCGCGCGGCCACGTCCAACTGTGTCAACGCCTGTTACATGGCAGGAGGTCGAGGACTGCCGGCACGTCGACGACCTCACCTTCGTGGCCGGCGAGGTCCGCGCGCGGGTCGAGGAGTTCGGCGATCTGCTCGATTACCGCAGGTAGTCCCGATTACTTAAGGGCTCCCATTCGGTGACGGCCTCGTTGCGCCGTCTCGCCTAGGAAACTGTGCGTTAACTGACGCCCACACGTTGGAGCGAAGGACGCGGTTGGTGGGTACCACCAAGGAAAAACAGGGGTAATCTCCCAACGGGGTTCGGCGCGAAGGGAAGTGGTCTCACTATGGTTCGTCAGCGCCCGGGTGCGGCGCCTGTGATCGGTAATGTCATGCCACGGACACCTCCAGAGCAGCGCCGGGTGCATACCGAGCGTCCCCGGCCCGAGCTGCCGAGGCCAACTCTTGCCCTGATTCCCGGCGTTCAGCTGCGCCGCGCGGTGGACACCGCGCTGCTGGAGCTGCAGAAGGTTTCGTCAGCCGAACGGTCCGAAATGCTCGGTGCCATGCGCCGGGTCAACGACAACCTGCACGGCGCCCTCGCGCACACCGCGGCGATCGGCGAGACGTGCATGGTCGCCTCGGCGGTCCAGGCCGTGCACGCGGCCGAGGACCACCTCCAGGCCTCCGAACTGAGCCAGGCGCGCGTGGCACTGACCACCGCCCGCGAGCGCCTCACCCTGCGCGCCACTCCGAAGGACACCCCCTGAGCGAGACCGTCGACGAGGCGCTCGCGGCGCTGGCGGCGGCCCATGGGGTCGCGACCTGGTACGAGGACGCCGACCAGCGCCGGGTCGAGGTCGATCGATCGGTCGTCCTCGAGGTGCTCGAGCAGCTCGAGGTCGACCCGGGGGCAAGTGCGCACCGCAAGCGACTGCCGGACACCATCGTCGTCCGGCAGGGCGCCCGTTTTCAGACCGGCCGCGCTGTCGTGCGCGCGGAAGACGGCACACGGCACGCGGTTTCTGACGTCCTGCCATCGGATCTCCCGCTGGGCTGGCATGTGCTGGAGGCCGAGGACCGGGAGATCCCGCTCGCGGTGACCCCGGCGCGGCTGCCGGAGGTGCCGCGCGCGTGGGGCTGGATGCTGCAGCTGTACGCCATGCACTCCCGGGAGTCCTGGGGCATGGGGGATTTCGGCGATCTGGCGTCGTTCGCGCGGTCCGCCGAGGGCGCCGGGGTCATCCTGGTGAACCCGGTGCAGGCGATCGTGCCGACCGTTCCGGTGAACCGCTCGCCGTACTCGCCGTCCAGCCGCAGGTTCGCGAATCCCTTGTACATCAAGGTGACCGCGACCCGGGAGTTCCAGCAGGCGCCTTCCGATGTCCGGGAACGGGTGCTCGCGCTGGCTCCTGGGCCGCTGGGCGACTTGATCGATTACGACGCCGTCTGGACCGCGAAGCGCGCGGCCCTGGAACTGTTGTGGCCCGGGCAGATCCGGCCGCTGGAGCCGGGTCTGGCCGACTTCGCGACCTTTTGCGCGCTGGCCGAGATCCACGGGGGCGACTGGCGGGACTGGCCCGCCGCGCTGCGCCGCCCGGGCAGCCCGGAAGTGACCGCCGCGCGCCGGGAACTGGCGCCACGCATCGCTT
>CBIMJO010000374.1:0-8034 GCA_966244135.1 uncultured Actinocrispum sp.
ATGGCGAAGAAGTCGTCGTCGATGCCGATCCGGTCGAGGCGCAGCACATCAGCGAAGATCTGGCACAGCGCGGCTTCCAGCGAGTTGCGCGGCGCGCCGTCGGAGACCTCGAACGATGGCGCGGGCAGGGCCTTGCGGTCAATCTTTCCGTTGGGAGTCACCGGAAAAGCGTCCAGCTCGACTACAACCGGGACCATGTACTCGGGCAGGACATCCGCCAGCCGGGTCGTCACCTTTCCGATGACGTAGGCCACGAGAGACTGGTCGCGCACAATGACCACCGCCCGGGAAACACCCGGATCCTGGACCAGCACCGACTCGATCTCGCCCAGCTCGATCCGGAACCCGCGGACCTTGACCTGGTCATCCGCCCGGCCCAGGAACTCGAGCACGCCGTCGGCGGTCCAGCGGGCGAGGTCGCCGGTCCGGTACATGCGCTGTCCGGACGTGAACGGGTTCGCCACGAATCGTTCGGATGTCAGCCCGGCCCGGCCAAGGTAGCCACGGGCCAGCTGAGCCCCGGCCAGGTACAGCTCTCCGGCGACGCCGGGCGGGACCGTCCGCAGACCTGCGTCCAGCACATAGGTCTGCGTGTTCCACACTGGACGGCCGATCGGGACTCGGGCGTCCACCACTGGCCAGTGGGTCACGTCGACTGAGGCCTCGGTGGGCCCGTAGAGGTTGTGCAGCTTGGCATCCAGCACGTCCAAGAACCGGCCAGCGACCTCTGCGGGCAGAGCCTCTCCACTGGCGAAGACCTGGCGCAGGCTCGTGCATCCAGCGGCCTCGGTCAGGAAAACGTCCAACATGGACGGAACGAAGTGAACCGTGGTGATGGCCTGGTCCTGGATCAGCGTGGCCAGGTAGCGAGGGTCCTTGTGGCCCTCCGGCCGCGCGACCACAAGGGTGGCGCCGGTGATCAGCGGCCAAAAGAACTCCCACACCGACACGTCGAAGCTCGACGGGGTCTTCTGCAGGACGCGATCAGCACTGTCGAGTGTGTACGTGTCCTGCATCCACAACAGACGGTTGACGATCCCCGAATGTGGGACCACCACCCCCTTCGGGCGTCCAGTGGATCCAGAGGTGTAGATCACGTACGCCGGATGGCCCGGCCGGACGCGGATCGGCAGGTTCGAAGGATCGCCGGAGACATCGATCATCGCGGGGTCATCGATCACGAAGGCGGGTTTGGCATCGGCCAGCATGTAACGGATCCGCTCGGCCGGGTAGTCGAGGTCGACCGGCAAGTACGCGGCACCGGCCTTGTGGACGGCATACAGGGCAACGATCAGCTCGACCGACCGCGCCAATTGCACGGCCACCACTGACTCGGCGGTGACGCCCTGTGCGATCAAGTGGCGTGCCATGCGGTTCGCTCGGGCGTTCAGCTCGGCGTAGGTCAAGGACACGTCTTCGAACACGACCGCGATCGCGTCCGGCGTACGAGCCACCTGTGCCTCGAACAGAGCCGGAAGGGTCGTGGGCGGGACCGGATGCGAAGTGGTGTTCCAGTCGGACACCACCGACCGCCGCTCGGCCTCGGTGAGGACATCGAGGCTCCCCACCTGAACATCCGGCCGTGCGCCAACCTGGGTCAACAGCATGGCCATCCGGGCGGCCAGACTGTCCGCAGTGGACTCATCGACCAGGTCGCGGGCGAACTCGAGGACCAGGGTGATCCCGTCCGGCCGGTCGACGAATGTGAAGTGCAGATCGAACTTGGCCTGACCGGCGTCCATCGGGATCCACTCGGTCGGCAGGCCGAGAACTGTGTCCTCGTCGTCGGTCCGCACGTGGTAACCGAGCATGACCTGGAACAACGGGTTCCGGCCGGCCACCCGCACCGGGTTGACCGCCTCCACGACCCGCTCGAACGGCACGTCCTGGTGCTCGAACGCCGCCAGATCGGCTTCCCGGACGCGGGCCAGCAGTTCGGCGAACGTGGGATCGCCATCGAGGGATGTCCGCAGCACCAGGGTGTTCACGAAGAATCCGACCAGGTCGTTCACCGCGGCATCGGTCCGGCCTGCCACCGGCGCGCCCAGCGGGATGTCCGTCCCCGCGCCCAACCGATGCAGCAGAGCCGCGACGGTGGCCTGCAACACCATGAACATGCTGGCGCCGGTGCGGTTCGTCAGCCCTCGCAGCTCATTCACCACTACTGCCGGCAAGTCCAGCTCGGTCCGGCCACCGCGGCCGCTCGGGGTCACCGGACGCGGGCGGTCGAACGGCAGCGGCAAGGCGTCCGGGAGGTCCTGCAGGGCGTCGACCCAGAACGACAGCTGCTCATCGCCGACCTCGTCCAGCAACTCCCGCTGCCACAGGGTGTAGTCGGCGTACTGAACCTCCAGTGGCGTCCACTGTGGAGCTTCGCCGGCTACCCGAGCCTGGTAGGCCGTGGTCAGATCAGCCAGGAACGGGCGATCGGACCACTCGTCGGTGGTGATGTGGTGCAGGACCACGGCGACAATGTCATCGAAGACGCCCACCCGGAACGGGATCTCGGTGCGCAGGTCGAACGGCCGCCGCACGAACTCCTCAACCGAGCCCGACACCTCGAAGGTCGGCGGGACGTCCAGGATCTCCTGGTGTTCACCATCCGGGAACACGGTCCGCAACGACTCGTGGCGCTGAGCCACATCGTTGGCAGCGGCCCGGAGTGCGTCGACGTCGAGCCCGGATACGCGGAACACCAACGGGAAGTTGTAGGCGAGGTCACCACCAGCGATCGAGTCCACCAATAGCAGTCGCTGCTGCGCGAACGACACCGGGATCCGCGACGGGCGCTCGTACCGGCGGACCGTCGGCCGTGCGGGAGTCCGGCGGGAATCCACGCGGGTGGCCAGATCCTGTGGTGTGGAGGCCTCGAACAGGTCGCGAATGGCCAGTTCCACGCCCAGTTCGGTGCGTGCCCGGCTGATCAGGCGCGTGGCCAGCAGCGAATGCCCGCCCAGCTCAAAGAAGTCGTCGGTAGCGCCGACCTTCTCGACGCCGAGGATCTCACCGAACAGCGCACACAGCACGGCCTCGGTCGGCGTGCTCGGCGCTTGCCCACCGCCCGTGGCGACCGGTTCGGCCGCCGGCAGGGCAGCGCGATCGAGCTTGCCGTTGGGGGTCAACGGCATCGACTCCAGTGGCACCAACACCGACGGGACCATGTAGTCCGGCAGCGCGTCCTTCAGGTACTGGCGCAGCTTGGGCAGCAGCGCGATCACCGCCCGAGCGGCAGCCGGGTCGTTCACACCCGACGGTCCGATGTGGACGCCGGTCAGCGGGCCTTCCGACGTGACGAACACGGCCGAGTAGGTCTCCGAGTCCGGTGTGGCCACGGCGCGGAAGCCGAGCCGGGCAGCCAGATCGGTCAGGTCCTCGGGTTCGATCCCGTCGGGATCGCCTTCCAGACGGGAGTTCGGGATGCCGGTCACCCGCAACACGTCCTGCTGGCCGACTTCCAGGCGGCGAGCCAGCGTGGCCATGCTGGAGAACGGGATCGACGGCACGTCCGACACGTCAAGCACGGGCGCGGTGTGCAGCAGCACATCATATCGGTGCCGGGTCAGCTCATTGTGTGCACGGCCGCCCTTGACTCGGATCTCGGCGCCGGTGAAGCCGGGGAGCCGGGTGAACCAGCCGGGGTCGAGGACGAGTTCCTTCTCCATCCAGACCCGGCGCCGGGCCGATGCCTCGTCCTCACCGCGAGTCGCTGCGATGGCCGCGTGGAAGTCGTTCAGTGTGGCCAGGTTCCGCACGTCGCCGACGAAGACGGCCCCACCCGGAGCCAGCAACGACCGGAGTCCGAGGAGGACTCGCGCCAGGTGAGCGGCGCTCGGGAAGTACTGGATCACCGAGTTGATCACGATCACGTCGAAGTGCCCGGACGGCAGGCCATCCGTGACCGCCGCGTCCTGGCACTGCAGCCGGACCGAGGCCAGCGCCGGATCCTTGGCGACGTCCACGGACAGCTTGGTGATCACCGGCTGGGAGAAGTCCGTCGCCCAGTATTCGTCGACATCGCGGGCCAGGCCGGACAGCAGGAGTCCACTCCCGACACCGACCTCGAGGATCTTGCGTGGTGCCAGAGCCTTGATGCGGGACAGCGTGTGCTCACGCCATTCGTGCATCTCGGCGAACGGAATGGGCTCGCCGGTGTAGCTGGAGTCCCAGCCGGCGTAGTCCTCGGTGAACACCGCGGTCGGAATGGTGTCGTACTCGGCGTCGTAGACCTGTTGCCACTCTTCGACATGCGCGGACTCAGCGGTCTCGCGGGCATCCGTGTCCGGCGGTGCGGGCACGACGTACCCGGCGAGCCGGCCGTCCACCGCGATGACCGCGGCAGCGGAAACGGCTGGGTGATCAGCAAGAACGGCGGCGATCTCGCCTGGTTCGACGCGGTAGCCACGGATCTTGACCTGGTCGTCGGCCCGGCCGATGAAGTCCAGCAACCCGTCGGCCCGCCAGCGGACCAGGTCACCGGTCCGGTACATCCGCTCGCCGGACCCACCAAAGGGGCATGCCACAAAGCGTTCCGCGGTCAGGCCATAGCGATCCAGGTAGCCACGGGCGAGTCCGATGCCCGCGATGTACAACTCCCCGGCCACACCAGGGGCGACCGGCTGCAGGCGCGAGTCCAGGACGTAGGCGCGGGTGTTGTAGATCGGTTTGCCGACGGTCGCCGTAACACTGTCATCGGTTCCGCCACCGAGGGTGTTGATCGTGTACTCGGTGGGGCCGTAGAGGTTGTAGCCGGTCACGCCCGTGGTCTCGAGCAGCCTGGTCCAGACCTGCTCGGGGACGGCCTCGCCACCGAGCAGGACCAGCGGCGGCACATGGGGTCCGTCGAGCAGGCCGTGCTCGAACAGCTGGCCCGCATAGGTCGGGGTCACGTTGATGACGTCGATCCGGTGCCGCGCACAGTAAGCCGCAAGCGCTTGCGGGTCGCGGCGGAGCTGCTCGTCGCACACGTGCACCTCGTGGCCTTCGACCAGCCACAGCAGCTCTTCCCACGACATGTCGAACGAGAACGAGACGGTGTGGGCGATCCGCAGCCTGCGCCTGGCGCGGTCGACGACCGGGCCGAAGATCGCCTCGCGGTGGTTCTGCTGCATGTTGGTCAGCCCGCGATAGGGCGTGACCACGCCCTTGGGCCGGCCGGTCGAACCCGAGGTGTAGATGACGTAAGCGGGGTGCTCGAGGCGATATGTCGACTCGGCCTCGAACTCCGGGACCGGATCCGCTGGCAGGGCATCGATTGCCGCGCTGATCTCGGGCGAGTCCAACAGAAGCGCATCGCACTCGGGCAACAGGGCGGCGGTCGCAGAGGTCGCCAGCACGCACACGGGTTCCGCGTCGGACAACATGAACGCGATCCGGTCGGCCGGATAGTCCGTGTCCAGCGGCAAATACGCCGCGCCCGTCCGGAGAACCGCGAACAGCGCGGCCACCATGTCCGCGGTTCGGGGCAGGGCCAGGCCGACGACTCGTTCCGGGCCGGCGCCGTGGCCGATCAGCCATCGGGCCAGGCGGTTGATCCGGGCTTCGAGGTCGGCGTAAGTCCAGGTCACCGTGGGTGTGACGAGGGCCGTGTCGTTGGGGGCCCGCTGGGCCTGTTCGGCCAGCAGGTCGGCGATGGTCCGCGTGCCCAGCGGCGACTCGGTTTCGTTCCATCGCACCAGAACGTCGTGGCGCTCGGCCGAGGTGAGGGTGTCCAGCTCGCCGATCTTGGTGTCCGGCGCGGAGACCAGCCGCCGCAGCACGGCCACGAGCCGGTTCAGAATGGACTCGGCGACCGGTTCGGTGACGATGTCCGGACGGCGGTACAGGCCGACCACGATCCGGTTCGTCGGCGTGATCACGAGGGTCAGCGGGTAGTGTGTGGCGTCCGCGTAGCCGACGTCCGTGATTCCGTGCCGCTGACGGAACTTCGCTTCCTCGGAGCCGTCGCCGATGAAGTTCTGCAACACCGAGATCGTGTCGAAGAGCTGCTTGTGGCCGGTCTGCCGCTGGATGTCCGCGAGGCCGACCCAGTCGTGGCCCATCGTCGCCGACCGCTCGTCCTGCAGGCGCGCCAACAACTCGCCGATGGTCTCCGCCGGGTCCAGCTGGACCCGCGCGGGCACGGTGTTGAGGAACAGGCCGATGATCGACTCGACGTGCCGGAGGGGGTCCGGCCGCCCGGAAACGGTGGTTCCGAAGACGACGTCATCGCGGCCGGTCAGGCCCGCCAGGACGATGCCCCAGGCGGCACTGATCATCGCGTTGATCGTGACGCCGTGGGACCGGACCGCCGAGCGGAGCTGCTCGGACTCCTCTTCGGACAGTTCGATGCGGAGGGTCTCCGGGGCGACCGGTTCGCCCGCGCGGGAGGGGAAGACGAGGGTGGGCTCGTCGAGTCCGGCCAGTGTGGAGCGCCACGACTCGATGGCGACCTCGGTGTCCTGATCGCCCAGCCATTCCAGGTAGTCGCGGTAGCTGCCGCGCCACGGCAGGGCCGCGTCGTCGCCTGCACTGTACAGCTCGAAGAGATCTTCGAACAGCAGCGCCGAAGACCAGCCGTCCCACAGCAGGAGGTGGTGTGAGATCACCAGGCGGCAACGGTTCTCGCCGAGCTTGATGAGGGTCACCGCGAGCAGCGGCGGCTTGCCGACGTCGAACTTCCGGGCCCGGTCGGCGGCCATGACCTCGGGCAGCCGGTGTTCCTGGCCGGTCAGGTCCACTTCGAACAGTGGCGGTTCGACTTGGGCGGCAATGAACTGCGCCGGGCTGGTGAGGCCGTTGTTGGTGAAACCCGCACGCAGACCGGTGGTTCGCTTGAGGAGCGTGGCGAGTGCCTGGCGCAGCCGCGAGGCGTCCAGCGTGTGGTCAAAATCGAAGTGGTCCTGGACGGTGTAGATGTCCCGGCCGGTCTGGTCGAACGAGGCCAGGAAGAACAGGCCTTCCTGCAACGGGGACAGCGGCCAGATGTCGTCGATCGGGCCGTCGTGCGCGGCTTGGACGCGGTCGATCTCGTTCTGGGTCAGGGAGACCGCGGCCAGGTCCGACGGCGTGAGCCCCGTCGACACTTCGGAGAGCGCGGTCAGGGCGGCAGTGAAGTCTTCGGTCAGGTCAAGTTCGATGCCCGACCAGGTCCAGGTCGCGGTGCGGCCCTCGACATCCAGGCTCAGCAGGTACGCCTGCGGCATCTCTGGATCGGCGTCCGCCCCGATCGGGCCGCCGTCGCCGCGGCCGAGGTAGTTGACGAGCACCTGGGGACGGGTCCCGGCGGCCAGAACCGGTGCGGCCTGGAGGTTTCCGAAGCGGAGCATGCCGAACCCGGCGCCCTTGCCCGGGGCCGATCGCACCTGCTCCTTGACCCGCCGGAGCGCCTCACCTGCGGCAGGGCCACCGGCGAAGGCGTCCGCGATGTCGATCCCAGTGACATCAAGGCGAACCGGGTGAACCGTGGTCAGCCAGCCGACCGTCCGGGACAGGTCGACGTCCGCATCCCGCCCGTGGCCCTCGACGTCCACGAGCAACTCAGGCTGCCCGCGTTTGGCCATCGCGAGAACCAGGGCTGTCAGCAGGACATCCTCGACCGTGCCGCGGATGCGCGCAGCCGTATCCACAATGGACGTTGGGATGCCCGAGTATCGCCTGACCGGGGTCGCGCCTGGCAGTGCGGGTGCGAGACCGGCTCCCGGACGGAGAACCTCGGTCCAGTAGGGCAGTTCTCCCAGCAGCGCCGGATTTTGCGCGGCCTCGGCGACCCTCCGGGACCAGGTCCGCAGCGAGGTCGGCACCGGCGCCAGAGTCTCGCCGCGAAGGGCTGCTTCCAGGTCGGGCAGGAGGATCTGCCAGGACACACCGTCGATCGCGAGATGGTGGATGGACAACCGCAGCTCACCCGGCGACCAGGTCGCCGCGACCATTGCGCCCGCTTCGGGGTTCAGCTCGGCGCCCAGTTCGGCTCGGACCGACCCGGCTGGCCGCACGGCGAGCGTCCACAGGCCGGGCACCGGGATGGTGAGCTGGAGGCGGAGGGCGTCGTGCCGGTCG
>CBIMJO010000375.1:0-8021 GCA_966244135.1 uncultured Actinocrispum sp.
GAGGGCAAGCTCCAGGAGGTCGGCGCGGCGGACCTGCTGCGCGACATGGAGCTGCCCACCTCCGCCCTGCTCGCCCGGATGGAGCGGCACGGCATCGCGGCCGACCGGGCCCACCTGGAGGCCATGGAGCAGACCTTCGCGGGCCCGGTACGCCAGTGCGGAAACACCGTTGCTGGTCAGGCCGAGCAGCGGCGCGACGTCACCGGGCGGCTCGCCTTCGATCTCGGTGTGCCACAACACGGTCTGCCACCGGTCGGGCAGGGCGGAGAACGCGGTGGCGGCCAGCGACCGGTTGAGCTTCTCCTCAGCGGTGTCGTCGAACGGCACCGCGGTGTACCGCTCAGCGCCCGCGACGGCCTCGACATCCTCGGCCAGCTCGAGTCTGCGGTCCCGCTTGGTCTTGTCGTAGGCGGTGTGCCGCAACGCGGCCAGCAAGTACGGGCGAAACGCCATATCGGGACCGCCACCCGCGCGCAGCGACGACAGCACCTTGGCGAAGGCCTCCGACACCAGGTCGTCCGCCTCGATGGGGGAACGGGCCAGTTGGCGCGCCAGGTTGCGGGCGGAGGCCACATGGCGCGCGAAGAGCTTGCCGTAGGCCTCGACGTCCCCGCCGCGCACGGCTTCGATCAGTTCGACATCCGAGGGCAGGACCTCGGTCGCGTTCTCGGTCCACTTGGTGGTGGCCGTCCGGTCCCGTTCCCGGTCCGGTGGCCGGACGATCGCGGCCGAGCTGTCCCGTGGCGGACGCGTGGCCCTGCGGCGCGCCTCCGCGTCAGTGGTCGCGGCGCCGAGGCGACGGCCGAGGGCGCGGTCGAGATCGGAGCGTAAGACGGTCGTGTCGCTTGACCGCCACCGCTCTAACTCGCCCTCATCTGGGTGCCCGATCACCCGGTTGTCCCCTCTCGGTGACATTCGTAATGGCGGGACTTTACCGGGAAACCGCGAAGCCGTCGTGGGCCGAGTCGCTTAGTCCAAATGGCCGAACCGGGTGTGTCGGCGGCGTCTCGTGTGGGCACATCCGCGCCTGGGTACTCGAGAATGATGCTGACCGGTGACTTCTATGGCTTCGAAAACCTGCTCTCCGACGAGGAACGCGTGACGCTGCACCGGGTGCGCGAGTTCCTGCGCACGGAGGTCGCGCCGATCGCCAACGACTACTGGGCCACTGCGGAGTTCCCCACCCAGCTGGTCAAGGGCTTCGCCGAGCTCGGCATCGCGAACCCGGGAGACGAGCGCAGCAGCCTGCTGACCGGCTTCCTGTCGCTGGAGATGGCGCACACCGACCCGTCGATGGCCACATTCTTCGGCGTGCACACGGGTCTGGCCATGGGCAGCATCGCGGCCTGCGGGTCGCCGGAACAGCGCTGGCGGTGGCTGCCGGAGATGTCCACAATGGACAAGATCGGCGCCTTCGCGCTGACCGAACCGGAAGGCGGTTCGGACGTGGCCGGGGGCATGCGCACCACCGCGCGGCGCGACGGCGGCTCGTGGATCCTCAACGGTGCCAAGCGCTGGATCGGCAACGGCACGTTCGCGGACCTGGTGATCGTGTGGGCCCGTGACGAGGAGGACAACCAGGTCAAGGGTTTCGTGGTGGAGAAGGACACACCCGGGTGTACCGCCACCAAGATCGAGCACAAGATCGCCCTGCGGACCGTGCAGAACGCCGACATCGAGCTCACCGATTGCCGTGTTCCCGAGGGCAACCGGCTGGCGAACGCCGGCTCCTTCCGCGACACCGCCGTGATCCTGCGCCGCACCCGCAGCGGGGTGGCGTGGCAGTCGGTCGGCGTGATGCTGGCCGCGTACGAGATCGCGCTGGCCTACGCGAAGGACCGCGAGCAGTTCGGCCGGCCGATCGGCGGGTTCCAGCTGGTCCAGGACCTGCTGGTGCGCATGCTCGGCAACGCCACGGCATCGCTGGGCATGGTGACGCGGCTCGCGCAGCTGCAGGACACGGGCACCTTCCGGGACGAGCATTCCGCGTTGGCCAAGGCCTACTGCACCAGCCGGATGCGCGAGGTCGTCGGCTGGGCCCGGGAACTGCTCGCCGGCAACGGCATCGTGCTGGACTACGGCATCGGCCGGTTCGTCGCCGACGCCGAAGCGCTCTACTCCTACGAAGGCACCAGGGAGATCAACACCCTGATCGTCGGCCGCGCCATCACCGGACTCAGCGCTTTCGTCTGACGGCGGTTGCCGGGTACACGGGAGCTGTGCCCGGTACGGGGAGGATTCCGCGGATCACAACGGTGTCGCGGCCCGGCGATCTGACGACGGTGGTGTGCCTGCGCGGCGAGATCGACGCGGATACCAGCCGCACCTTGGACCACACCAAGAGGCTGGCCGGCGGCGGCCGCCGGATGCTGACCGTGGCCTCCACGCCGCACATCGTGCGGCTGTTGCGAATCACCGCGGTCACCGGACCGCTCAACATCCACCCCAGCGTGCCGGCGGCGATGACCGCCTGCCTGACCCGGTTCGGTGCCCCCGGGACGGGGACGCCCTCCGGATGAACCCGGCCAAGCGCCCGAGTCAGCTCGTGGTCGCCGGAACGCGGATGCTGCGGTCGAGTTGCGGCGGCGCGGTGACACCGCCGTAGTGGGCCGCGCCGAGCGTCACGGCGACGACCAGCGCGGTGAGGCCGGTGACTGCCCCGATGCGCGCGGGGAGCCGCAGTCTTGCCTGGGTGTAGGTCTTCTCGGGCCGGATGGCGGGCAGACTCGTTGTGACCCAACGGTATGCGTGGGCGCCGAGGAACACCAGCGTCGCGCCGATGATGAAGAAGTCCGCGACATTGAAGTAGTACCTGCCGATGGGGACGAAGTCGACGGCGCCGCGGACGCTGCCCGGTGCGGTCAGCCGGTGCATGCCAAGCCGGTCAAGGAGGTTGCTGATCCAGCCGCCGATCGCGAGCGCCGCGGATGCCCGCAACACCGCCGGATGCCGTCGGCGCACGAACGCGAACACGGCGAGGACGAGTACGACGGCACCGAGGAAGTCGAGCACGGCACCGGTCACCGGGTCGGCGTACCAGCGGTCGACCGCCGGGCCGACCAGGGGATCGCCGCCGAAGTTGATCCGCGCGTGCGGCACTTCCCGCCAGGCCCACCACTTCGTCGCCTGGTCGGTCACGATGACCGCGGCCAGCGCGAACACAGTCCATTGTAGACGAGCGGGCTGCCGCCGCTCGCCGATCCGGGCATGGGTCATCGCACCTCCCTGCTGGATACCGGAAATCCCCGCGCGCCAACGAGAAGCACGCATGGGATGGCTCGGCATCACGGCCGGGCGGTGTCTCCGGAGACCAGCCCGGACGGATCGACTGCCGCACCGCCAGGATCCCCCGGGCGGGCCCGTTATAAACCTGTTGTGGTCCCGTTAGGGGGTCGGGTGTTTATCCAGGGGGCACCGGGGAAAGGACTTGGGGTCAACGAGCACGGAGGCGGCCTGGAAATACCCAGACTTCCGGAAATGGCGTTGTTCTGCCGCCGCCGCAGCGCGGAATGTCTGCTGGGGAAGGGGGTTGATGACCGAACGGGCAGTTCGCCCGCGTTCTCCTTGTTTCACCAGTGCGGGGCTGGGACCGTCGATGGTGTTCCCCCAGCCCGGCAAGCAGAACGGCGGTCGCCGCATGAACGCGTTGTTCGAGGACGTCATCGAGCGCATCTACGAGGAGCAGGACGCGGTTCCCACCGACGAGGAGGACTCGCGCCCCGATTGACCCTTCTCAACGGCCGGCGATGCTGCCAGGGTGGAGGCATCCGTTTCCGCGAAGGAGTCTGGGGATGTCTTCAGGAACGATGATGCGAAGGCTCGGTGTGGTGGTGGCCGCCCTGGCGGCGACGCTGACCAGCACGGCCAGTGCGAGCCCGGCGCCGCAGGCGCCACTGGTGCTCACGACGGGCGGCCTGGTCCGGGGCGTGGCCGCCGAATCCAGTGACCAGTTCCTCGGCATTCCGTTCGCCGCACCACCGACCGGGGCGTTGCGCTGGCAACCGCCCCAGCCCGCCGCCCGCTGGCACGGTATCCGCGACGCGAGCAAGTTCGGCTCGGCGTGTGCACAGCCAGCCGGACCGTTCGGCCGGGCGAGTGACGCCGAGGATTGCCTGTACCTCAACGTGTACACGCCATCGAGGCCCGCGTATGGCCGGCCGGTGATGGTGTGGTTCCACGGCGGCGGTCTGGTGAGTGGGTCGGGTGACCTGTACGACCCAACTGGACTGGTGCGCAACGGCACCGTCGTGGTGACCGTCAACTACCGGCTCGGCGCGTTCGGGTTCCTGGCGCACGCCGCTCTCGCCGACAGGCCGGGCGGGCCGTCCGGCGACTACGGGCTGATGGACCAGCAGGCCGCGCTGCGCTGGGTCGAGCGCAACATCGGACGGTTCGGTGGCGACTCGCGCAACGTGACGATCTTCGGCGAGTCCGCGGGCGGCCTGAGCGTGCTCTCCCAGCTCGCCTCCCCGGCGGCGCGGGGACTGTTCGACCGCGCCATCGCGCAGAGCGGCGCCTACGCGCTGACCCAGCAGTCCCTGCAGTCCGCCGAAGCCGCAGGTCAGGCGTTCGCCACCGCGGCCGGTTGCGCCGACCAGTCCGCGGCCTGCCTGCGGGGCCTCCCGGTGGCCGCTGTGCTGGCCCACCAGAACCAAGGCGGCTACGAGCCGAACATCGACGGCAAGGTTCTCACCCAGTCGATCGGCACGGCGTTCGCGTCCGGCCAGTTCGCGCGCGTGCCGGTGATCAACGGGTCGAACCGCGACGAGTGGCGGCTGTTCGTCGCCCAGGCCGAACTCGCTGGTCAAAAAGTCACGGCGGACAACTACGTCGCCACGATCCAGCGGACCCTCGGCGTGCCCGCACAGGCCGCGAACGTCATCGCGGCGCAGTACCCGCTGAGCGCCTATCCGAGCCCGCCGCTGGCGGTCGGCGCGGTGGGCACCGACGCGATCTTCGCCTGCCCGGCGCTGAAGGTGAACACGGTGCTGTCGAAGTTCGTGCCGACGTACGGCTACGAGTTCAACGACGAGAACGCGCCGCCGCTGCTCCCGCCGGTCAGCTTCCCGCAGGGCGCCGCGCACGGCACCGAGCTCGAGTACCTGTTCAAGCTGCCCATCGGTGGAGCGCTGTCGCCCGACCAGGAACGGCTGGCGGCGGCGATGCGGCAGTCCTGGACCGGCTTCGCCGCGTCCGGCAAGCCGCCCGCGTCCTGGCCGCGGTTCACCCCGGCCACCCAGCCGCTGCTGTCGTTGGTCCCGCCGAAGCCACAGGTCGAGACCGATTTCGCGACCGTCCACAAGTGCGCGTTCTGGTCCGGTTTGTCGGGGTAGGGCAGGATGCCGGGGTGACCGATACCCGGCTGGCCGGGGTGATGGCCGAGCTGGCCGCGCTCGAGGACCCGAAGATGCGCGCGGCCAACGAGAAGCGCGGCGACGACCACGGTCTGAACCTGAGCAGGCTGCGTGCGGTCGCGAAGCGGCTGAAGACGCAGCAGGACCTCGCGCGCGAGCTCTGGGCGACCGGCGACACCGGGGCGCGGCTGCTGGCGATGCTGATCTGCCGTCCGAAGTCGTTCTCGAAGGACGAGCTGGACGGCATGCTGCGCGAGGCCCGCGCCCCCAAAGTGCACGACTGGCTGGTGAACTACGTCGTCAAGAAGAGCCCGCACGCCGAGGAGCTGCGGCTGGCCTGGTTCGCCGATCCGGATCCGGTGGTCGCGAGTGCCGGCTGGGCGCTGACCACCGAACGCGTCGCCAAGAAGCCCGGCGGCCTCGACCTGCCGGGTCTGCTCGACCTGATCGAGAAGGAGATGAAGGACGCCCCCGACCGGCTGCAGTGGGCGATGAACCACACCCTGGCCCAGATCGGCATCGACCACCCCGGCCAGCGCACCCGCGCGATCGACATCGGCGAGCGCCTCGAAGTCCTCAAGGACTACCCGACCCCGCCGAACTGCACCTCCCCGTTCGCGCCGATCTGGATCACCGAGATGGTGCGCCGCCAGTCCTAAGTGGATTCTACGGCGAGGCGCTCACGGAGGAACCCGGTGATCTCCGCACGTGCGATCTTGGCCTGGGGCGCCAGGTTCGGCAGGCTGAGGAACGCGTGCGGCGCTCCGGGATGCTCGGTCAGCCGGGCGGGTGTGCCTGCCTCGCGAAGTCGTTCGACATAACGGCGGCCGTGGTCGGCCACTGGGTCGACGGTCGGAACCACCACGAGTGCGGGAGCCAGGCCGCTCAGGTCGCTGGCGTGCAGGGGCGACAGCGCTTCGGGGTCCGTGCCCAGTGGGACCGCCAGCTTGTGGAAGAACCGCAGCAGGTTCATGGTCAGCATCGGGCTGCTGGCGTGCCGGGTCATCGAGTCGTGGTCGAACATCTTGGCGGTCACATCGAGGGCGGGGTTGACCAGTACCTGGGCTCGAATGTCCTTGGCGCGCAACGCGATCAGCGCGGCGATCAACGCTCCGCAGCTCTCACCGAACAGCGCGGTCCGTGCCGGGTCGATTCCCCATTCCGTGGCATGGTCGCGAACGCGCCGCAGAACGTCCCAGCCGTCGTCGACGGCTGCCTGGAGCGGGATGTCCGGAGCCAGGAGACGATGCTCGACCGAGACGACGACCGCGGGCAGCCGGGCGGCGAGGTGGCTGTTCACCCAGTCGCATTGCACCGCCGTGCCGACGAACCCGCCGCCATGAACGTGCAGTACCAGCGGTAAATCCCCGCCGCCGCGGCGCGGCCGGTACACCCGGACGCGGACGTCGCGGTCCGGCAACGTCACCTCCTGCCAGCGGATCGTGGCGCCGCGGTCCGGCGACCCGGCGACCACCCGGACGAGCCGCGAGGACCGTTTGCGGTTCTCCGCGTCGCGGTAGGCGGCCAGCTTCCCGGCGGTCATGGCGGGCCAGTCCGGCTCCTTCTTCAGCGCGTGCAGCAGCCGGATACCGAGTGGGGACACGTCGTTCATCGCTCCTCCTTTTTCGCTACTGGTGGTAGCGAAACCGATGGTAGCGTAATTCTGTATCGTGTCGCCATGACCCGATCTCCCGGCCGCCCACGTGCGGGTATCGACGCCGAGGTGTTCGCCGCGGCGTTGGGCACCGTGCACGAGCTGGGCTACACCGGCGCGACCATGGACCGCATCGCCGCGGCCGCGGGCGTCGCCAAGACCACGATCTACCGGCGCTGGCCGTCGAAGGGCGCGCTGATCGTGGACTGCCTGCTGGACGCCTTGGGGCCGGTACCGTTGACGGGTACCGATCCGCGCGCGGACGTGGCGTCGGCCATCCGCTGGATCGCGGCCAAGATCGGCGAACCCGGAGTGGGCGCGGCATTCGCGGGCGTGTTCGTCGACGCCGTCAGCGATCCCTCGTTGCGCGAGATCCTGTCCACCCGGTTCCAGGATCCCTACCGGATCGCCGCCCAGGAGGCCCTCGGGGAACCGGAACACCGGGTGCTGTTGTTCATCGACATCGTCGTCGGCACACTCCTGCACCGACTCGGCATGACCGGCGCCCCAATGGTCGAGGCCGACGTCAGCGCCCTGAGCGACATGGTGCTGCGGTACTTCGTGGAGTGATGTTCAGGCGTCCTGGGCGGCCTGGACCAGGGTTTCGGTTGCCCATCGGTAGTCCGGTTTGCCCGACGGGGAGCGCTGGATCCGGGGCACGACGTGGGTGAAGCGGGGAAGTTTGTAGCGGGCGATCAGCGGGGCGAGGTGGTCTTCCAGATCCTGCCGGGTCGGGACGGCCGCGGTGGGCCGGATTTGCAGTACCGCGGCGACTTTCTGGCCCCAGCGCGGATCCGGAATGCCCGCGACCACTGCGTCGGTGACCGCGGGGTGGGTCTTGAGCGCGGCCTCGACCTCCTCGGGGTGGATCTTCTCACCGCCCGAGTTGATGCAGATGGCGCCGCGGCCAAGGAAGTTCACCGTGCCGTCACTGTCCACAGTGGCCAGATCGCCGGACAGGACCCACCGCACGCCGTCGGCCCGGCGCCAGTGCACTGCGTCGCCGACCGCGC
>CBIMJO010000376.1:0-8006 GCA_966244135.1 uncultured Actinocrispum sp.
AGGCCGGCCCGGCGCGGCGGGTCCAGCCCGGCGCCGCCCAGCTCGTCCAGCGTGGTGATCAGCTCGAACGCGCGCTCCAGCCGGCCCGCCTCGGCCAGCGAGTACAGCAGCGACTCGAACACCTCGGCACGCAGCCGGGGATCGGTGTGACCGGTCAGCAGGCTGTCGGCGCGCTCCAGCAACGCGATCGACGAGCCGGCCGCACCGGCGGCCAGGGCCCGCCGGCCGGCCTCGGCGAACACCCGGGCCGCGCCGGCCCGGTCGCCGGCCTGCATCCGCAGCGAGGCGACGAGCTGGCACCACTCGCCGGACAGCTCGGGGTGCAGGTCCTGCACGGCGTCGGCGGCCTTGCGCGCCAGCTCGGCGCGATCGGCCGGGGTCAGCAGCGTCAGCAACGCGTCGGCGGTCAGCGGATGCTGGAAGGCGTACCAGTCCGGGGCCGGCTCGTCCGCGGTGACCAGCTGCGCCGCCATACCGGCGTGCAAATGGCTGAGCAGGCTGCGATCGTCCATCCCGGTGACCTTCTGCACCACCGACAAGGGAAAGCGGTGGCCGAGCACGGCGGCCGCCGACAGCAGCATCCGGCCCTGCGGGCTCAGCCGGTCGGTCCGCCGGCTGATGCTGCGCACCAGCGTCCCGGGCACGTCGGTGCGGATCTGGCCGATCACCTGCCAGCCGGCCGGGCCCTGCGCCAGCAGCCCGTTGCTGACCAGCCCATGCAGCAGTTCCTCGACCAGGAAAGGGTTTCCGGCGCTGTCGGCGGCCAGCCGGTCGACCACCTCGGCCGGCACGCCGCCCGGCGCGGTCTCCAGGCAGGCGGCCACCAGCCGGCGCACCTCGGCCCGCTCGAGCCGGCTCAGCTCGAGCAGCATGCCCGAATAACGCTGTGCGGCGAGCTGAGCGAGGTCGTACACGGGGCTTGCCTCGTTGCGGGCGGTCGCCAGCAGCAGGGCCGGCTGCCCGTCGAGGTTGTCCGCCAGGTACTCCACGACGGCCAGGGTCTCCGGGTCCGCGTCGTGCAGGTCCTCGAGGACCACGAGGCAGCCGCGGTCGCGGCCGAGCACCGAGATCAGCCGCAGCACGGCCTCGGCGAGGATGACGATCGAGGTGTTCTCCGGCCCGCCCTCGCCGGTGCTCCACTCCGGGATCAGCCGGCCGAGCGCGGGCCGGTAGGGGCCCAGGTCCTTCTCGGCGGGCGGCTCCTCGATGCGGAACAGCGACAGCAGCGCCTCGCTCAGTGGCCGGAACGGCACCGTCGGACCGATGGTGCTGGCGCGTCCCCGCAGCACCAGCATCCCGGTCGTGAACGCCCGCCCGGCCACCTCGACGGCCATGCGTGTCTTGCCGATCCCCGGCTCGCCGACCACGAAAGCGGCGCCGCCGCACCCGTTGCGGGCGCCCGCCAGCGCCTCTTCCAGCCGGCCTAGCTCGCCGTCGCGGCCGACCATGGCAGGGGCACGGGTTTGCATGGGCAGTGATTCTCTCGCGATTCCTCAGGGGGCGGGGTCGCAGCGAGCCGTCGGCCGGGCGGATCAGGGGCCGGACGTGGTGCCGACGTGCTGGAAGATCGGCGTCGCGGCGGCCAGCGCGCCGATCGCCATGCCGCCGAGCGCCGCGAACCTGGCGCCCGCCAACCGCTTCGGCGTCACCCGGATCTCGCCGGCCGGATGATCCGACCCGGGCTCGGCGGTCTTCCAGGCGTCGGCCTGCTTGCTGCTTTCATCCATCTGTTTCGTCCCTTGGATTCGGATGTATGAGACCAAACGACGCCTATATCGGCGTACGGGGCGGATCGTTAGGGAGTATCCGGCAGGAACCTAGAGCACCATGACCAAACTGTCACGGACCCGGTTCGAGCAGGAGTACGGACGGGACACCTTCGGGGAAGCCAAGCCGCAATAGGCCGTACCCGATGCCGGACAGGCCGGTGAGCATTCCCGGTGACCGTACGGCGTTCGGTGTCGCGCACCGGGAACCGAGCCGGTCGATCACGGCGAGTACCCGGCCGGCTGCGTGCCGCCAGGCCGTGGCCGCCTGTTCGTTGCCCGCGGCGGCGAGCACCGTCAGCGCCTCCATGGCGCCGAGCTCGCCGTGACAGAGGCTGTTGTCGCGCAACGGGTCGCGGGTGGCGAGCGTGGGCACGCACCGCTCCACGTCGTCGAACCGGTCCAGGTCGGCACTTCTGGCCAGGACGGCCCCGGAAAGGCCGGCACACCAGCCATAGTCGGGTGCCCGGTCGCGCCAGGGCGTGGCGTCCTTCTCGATGGCGGCCACCCCGGCGTCGGCATAACGCTGTCCCCCAACGGTCTTGGCGTAACGTAGCAACGCATGCCCGGCACCGGCCGGCCCCAGGGCGAACCCAGCGGGCATGTCCGTCCATTGAGGACACTCAAGCAGCCGGTCGGCGAACCGCTCGGCCAGCAGCCGGGCGCTGGGCAGGCCGGTCTCGGCCTGCACGGCCAGCATCGCCAGCAAGCCGCCGGCGTCACCGAAGACCACGTCGGCCCGGTCGTCGGGATGGCGGCCGGCCAGGTCGACCGCACGCGCGAGGCAGTCGCGCGCCTCGTCGTCGTCGAGCAGCGTCGCGATCCGCGCCAGCGCGTAACAGATGCCACCGAACCCCAGCAGTCCCGGTCCCACCGTGGCCGCCGCCTCGGCGTTGGCATCGAGCGTGTCGAGCAGCAGCGGCATCCGGTGCAGCGCCCGCCGGGCGAGATCGGTGTAGCGCGCGGCCCCGGTCAGCGCCCCGACCTGAGCCAGAAACAGGGCCACTCCGGTGTAGCCATCGGCCAGCCCGGCACTCATCGGCAGCACCGCCCAGTAGCGCCAGTCGATCGGCTCGAGGCCCAGCCAGTTCACCCCATCGGCGTCGGCCAGTGCCCGGGCCACGATCTCGTCGGCGATCCCGCACGCGGTGGCGAGCAGCCGTTGCGCGTCGGGCACGGCGGGCGCGACCGGGCTGGGCACCGGCACCCGGCCCTGGTGCTCGACCTCGGTGAGCCGGGTCGCCAGCGCCGCGGTGATCAGCCACTCCTGCTCGTGCTGGTCGACCTCGCCCATCGCGGTGATCTTGGCGGTGACCGAGGCCAGCCCGGACTCGTCGAGCAGGCCGGCCAGCCGCACACCGGTGGCCGTCCACACGTCGCGGGATCCCGGGCGGCCCAGGAACATCGGCACGTCGCCGGCCCACAGATCGGCCACCTCGTGCCGGATCAGCGCCCGCCTGCGCGACGGGTCCATCGGGTCGGCCCACAGCGCGTCCAGCACCCGGTCGCGGTCGAGGCCGTCGCGCAGCACGCTGGGATGGGTCGACTCGTCGAGCAGCGTGGCGTACACCCGGGTGGGCCGCAGCACGATCCGGATCTCGTCGGCGGAGCACGCGGCGAGCAGCCCGTCCGGGCCGATCAGGTCGTCGCGGTGGGCGACGATCGCGTCGTACCCGGCCCGGAACCCGGTGAGCAGGGCCGCCTCGTAGTCCGCGGGGTCGGCGTCGCGGCCGTCCAGGCTGGGCCGGTTGACCGCGCCGTGGAACTCGACGGACCGGCGCACCAGGCGCATCTCGTCGGTCCCGGTGTCCGACCAGCCGACCGCCTCGAACGGGAACGTCGCGCCCTTGTCCCCGCCCAGCCCGGAGATGTCCAGCGCGCCCTCTTCCCCGAGCAGCAGCTGGGGCAGCAGCGCCGTGCGCAGCACCGACCGGCCCAGCGCCGCGACGGCCGGGTCGGAGCCCGCCGTGAGCACCGGGGCCACGGTCGGGTGGAACAACGTTTCGACGTCCACCAGTACCGGCTGGTCGGCGGCGGCGATCAGGTTCTCGAAGTGGATGTCGGTCCCGTCCACCGCGTACAGCAGGGCCAGCAACGCCCCCTGGCGCCGGTAGAACCGGTCCACCTCGCTCACCTCGGCGCAGGGACCGTGCCGGACGAACTCGAGCCACCCGTAGCCCGGCCGGACCAGGCAGCGTGGCGTGCGCAGCCCCAGACCGGGCACCTTGGCGTTCAGCCACGCCACCAGGTCGGCGAAATGTGCCTGCAGCGCAACAGGTCGCGGCTTGTACACGACCGTGGCGCCAGCGTCGAACCGCAGCATGGACACCGATCGTCCCCGGCCATGGCGGTCTCCGGCACCGGCTTCGACCGCCACGAGCGTGCCCGGATCGCCGCCGGTCAGGGCTCCGGCGATGGCTGCCCGGTCGTCCGCGAACCGCTCCAACAGCTCGGCCGCCGCGGCGACCGCGTACTGACATTCCTGGCCCAGCAACCGGCCCAGCACCGGATACTCCGCGAGCAGCCGCGCCAGCCCGGCCGTGGTGGTCACCTGTCCGGTGAAGTCCGCGAACCGCTCCGCGGCGGTCTCGCCGGTCAGCAGCCCGGTCACACGGGCGACGTTCAGTTCCAGCACCAGCGTCCGCGCCGCCAGCCGGGCCAGCCGGGCGCCCAGTTGTTCGGCGAACCCGGTCATCACCGCTTCCAGGTCGATCCGCGCTTGGTCGGCGAGCCCGGACACGGCCCCCGCCAGCTTGGCCCGTGCCACTGTTACGAACGGCTGGACCGGCCCGGTGAACGTGCCGGTGTCCACCCGGGCGTCGTCGGCGCCGACGACCGCTTCCTCGACCACATCCGTCCACATCGGACGTCCACATCGGACACCCAACGCCTCGTGCGGTTCGGCCAGCAACGCGCTCGCGCCCGCCTCGTCCAGTCCCACGGCGGCCAGCCGTTCGCCGAACAATTCCGCGGCCTCGTCGCCCGGCGCCCCACGCCACCGTTCGAGCCGCTCCGGCGCACTCCCGGCGGTCGTGGCCGGCAGCCGCTCCTGCAACGCCAGTCCACCCGCCCACCAGTACGGCGTCAGATAGTCGGCAGAGGGAATGCTCACAGCATCGCACTGTGCCACGCCGCCCGGAGGCCGATGTAGGGGCAAAGCCCCCAGATTCGTAATGCGCCCAACGATTCCGGCGATACCGCAGGTCAGACCACGAGATCCAGCTGGGCGGACCCGGGCCCGTGGCGCTGCAGATCGTGCCAGGCGGACCGCAGACGGCTCACCAGTTCGTCGAGAGTCGAAGCAGGAAAGGTGAACGGGAGGCGGATGTAGGAGTCGTGGCCACCGGTGGGGTCGGCCGCGGCGCCGGGCACGATCTCCACGCCGTGGCGCAGGGCGAGCTGAGCGAAGACGCGGGCGTCCGCGCCGGGAAGTTCCACCCAGAGCGCCGAACCGCCGGCCGGGCGGCGCCAGCGCCAGTCGGGCAGGTTGGTGGTCAGCAGGTCGCAGAGGTGGTCGAGCCGGCCGAGCATGGCCTCGGTGCGGGACTTGGCGATCTCGCCGAGCTGGGGGAGCAGCCGCGCGGCGAGGGCCTGGTCGAGCACCGGGCTGGCCAGGTCGGCGCGCACCTTGTACCGGGCCAGCCGTTCGGTGACCTCGGTGGACGCGCGCAGCCAGCCGATGCGCAGCCCGCCCCACAACGCCTTGGCCAGTGAGCCGACGGTGAGGATCTCGGCCCCCGCGGGGGAGTAGGCGGCGACCGGGCCCGGCGAGCCGGACGGCGATCCCGCGGAGAACCCCGCGTAGGCGTTGTCCTCCAGTACTGGCACGCCGAACTTCGCTGCCAGCTCACCGATCCGGGCGCGGCGGGTCGCGGTCATCAGCGCCCCGGTCGGGTTGTGGTAGGTCGGCATGACGTACAGCAGCGAGGGGGAGTGCTCGGCGAACGCGCGGGCAACGCCATCGGGGTGGATACCGTCCTCGTCCAGGGGAACCGCGACGATGGTCGCACCGGCGGCGCGGAACACATCGAGACATCCCGGCCAGCTCGGCTGCTCGACCACGACGACCGACCCCTGGCGCAGGTACATCTGGGTCACCAGGCCGAGGGCCTGCTGGGCTCCGGTGGTCACCAGGATCTCCTCCGGCACCGTGGGCAGGCCCATCTCCGTGTAGTGGACCGCGACCGCTTCGCGCAGCGGCGGGAACCCGCGCGGGTGGTACCCGACGTCGGCGAGCAGGCCGGGCAGGTCGTGGCGGACCAGGTCACGCAGCGCGTCGCCCAGTTCGGGAGCGGCCGTCTCCACGGCGAACGCCAGGGAGATCAACTCTCCCGGTCCGTCGACGAGCCGCTGGAAGATCGAGGTGGCCCGGCCGCCCGGCACCCGGCCGTCGGCCCCGGAGCGCTGCCGAACGGCATTGGTCACCCGGGTTCCGCTGCCACGCAGGCTGTCGAACACATTCCGGCCGCGCAGATCGTCATAGGCGGCAACGACAGTGGCACGGCTGACCCGGAGCAGCTTGGCCAGCTCACGCTCCGAAGGCATCCGCTCACCCGGGCGCAGATCACCCGCGCTGGCGGCTTTGTCCAGCGCCGCGGCCAGTTTCCGGTACAGCGGGCCGGAGCCGGAGGTCCAGTCACCGAGCAGGTCCACCAGCTCGGCCGGATCCACAAAACGATCCATTTTCCGCTCCATTGGCACGGGTCGGCGGCCGGGAACCAGGCCAAGCTAGTGCACCTCCCCAGGGACGAGGCAACACGGTACGGGAAGTGGCCCGGTCCACTGGGTTGAGAACGGGGAGATGAGCATGAGTGAGCTGGCGCGGCTGTTCCAGGCCCAGGTTGCCCGCGGTCCACACGCGACGGCACTGGTGTGCGACGGCGTACCGACCAGCTATGCCGGCCTCAACGCGAGGGCGAACCGGCTGGCCAGGTTGCTGGCCGAGCACGGCGCCGGCCCGGAATGCCTGGTCGGACTGGCCCTGCCGCGCGGCGTGGACCTGATCACGACGCTGCTCGCGGTGGTCAAGGCGGGCGCGGCCTATCTGCCACTGGATCCCGCGTACCCCACCGACCGGCTCGCCGTGATGCTCGCCGACGCCAAGCCGGTGGTCCTGCTGACCGTGGCCGAGTACGCCGGCCGGTTCGAAAACGCTGATGTACCACTGCTTCTGCTCGACGACGAGGAAACCGCGGCCCGGCTGGAGAAGCTGCCTGAGGACGATCTGCCGCCGCGGCCCGGCGGCCCGGACCGGCTCTGCTACGTCATGTTCACCTCCGGGTCCACCGGTGTGCCCAAGGGCGTGGCGGTCACCGAGGACGACGTTATCCTGCTCACCCGCGACCGGATGTTCGCTTCCGGTGCGCACCACCGGGTTCTGGTGCACTCGCCGACGTCCTTCGACGCCTCCACCTATGAGATCTGGGTTCCGCTGCTGGCCGGTGGACAGCTCGTCGTGGCCCCGCCCGGCAAGCTCGACCTGACCACGCTGGCCGAGACGATCAGCTCCGCCGACATCACCGCGATCTGGCTCACCGCCGGGTTGTTCGCCCTTGTGGCACAAGAGAACCCGGGCTGCCTGCTAGGCGTGCGGGAGGTCTGGTCCGGCGGTGACGTCGTCCCGCCCGCCGCGGTTCGCCGGGTGATGGCCGAATGCCCGGGCATCACCGTGGTCAACGGCTACGGCCCGACCGAGACGACGACCTTCGCCACCTGTCATCCCATGCCCCGCATCGACGACGTGCCCGACGTGGTGCCGATCGGCCGGCCGCTGGACGACATGCGGATCCACCTGCTCGACGAGACGCTCGCCGCCGTGCCCGGCGGCGAGACCGGCGAGCTCTACATCTCCGGGGCCGGCCTGGCCCGCGGCTACCTGAACCGGCCGGGCCTGACGGCCGAGCGGTTCGTCGCGGACCCCTTCGGCCAGGCCGGTTCCCGGATGTACCGCACCGGCGACCTGGCCAGGAGGCTGCCCGATGGGGCGATCGAGTTCCTCGGGCGCGCCGACCACCAGGTGAAGGTGCGGGGCTTCCGGATCGAGCTGGGCGAGATCGAGGCCGTGTTCAGCCGCGACCCGGCGGTCAGCCAGGTCGCGGTGGTCGTGCGGGAGGACGTCCCTGGCGACAAACGCCTTGTGGCGTATGTGGTTCCAGGTGGCGCCCTGGACGTTGCCGGGCTGCGTGCCGAGGTCGCCGAGGTGCTGCCCGAGTTCATGGTGCCCTCCGCGGTGGTCACGCT
>CBIMJO010000377.1:0-7971 GCA_966244135.1 uncultured Actinocrispum sp.
GGACCGGAGAACGGCTGCAGCTCCGGGTCGTCGCGGAGGATCTGCAGGTGCAACTGGCGCACCGCGGGCGCCGGTTCGATCCCGAGCTCCTCGTCCAGCCGCTGGTAGAGGTCCTGGTAGGCGGTCAGCGCCTCGGGCGTGCGGTCGGACCGGTGCAGGGCGAGCATCAGCCGGGCGGCCAGCTGCTGGCGGTCCGGGTGCGCGGCGGACAGCTCGGTCAGCTCGTGCATGATCTCGGCGTGCCGGTTGAGCCGCAGGTAGGCGTCGAACCGGTCCTCCTGCGCGGTCAGCCGGGCCTCGTCGAGCGGGCGGGCCAGCCGCAGCCGCACCTCCTCGGCGGTGATCGAGGACAGCGCCGGGCCCTCCCAGAGCGAGAGCGCCTGGTCCAGCAGCTCGATGCGCTGCTCGTCGGGCCCGGTGCGGGCCTGCGCGGCCAGCGTGCGGAACCGGAACCAGTCGATCCGGCCGGGGTCGCACTGCAGCAGGTACCCGGAGCCCTCGCGGACCAGGGAGACGTCGTCGGCGACGGACAGCACCGACCGCAGCCTGCTGACCTGGGTGTGGATCACCGCCCGCGCGCTGTCCGGCGCGCCATCGGGCCACGTCAGCTCGACCAGGCGGTCCGCGGAGACGTGTTTGTTGGCCTCCAGCAGCAGCATCGTGAGCACGAACCGTTGTTTGCGGACACCAAGATCAACGGGCTGGCCTCCCATCCATGCCCGTACCGGCCCCAACAGTTGAAATTCCATCCCGTGCTCACTGTATGCGATCTGCTGTCACCCCTGAGCACGCAGCGAACCGCCGCAAGGTTGTCCCTTGTGCTAATGCACCGGATCGTGACTGGTGAATGCCAGGTTCGGACAGTCCGTTTCGTTAGGATCGTGGCTCAGGTTCGTCGACGGGGTTTGGAGCGGGTCGATGTCGGTGGAGCCGGCTCGGTCCGTGCGAGCCTGGTCGAAGGCCTTGCAGGTCTCGCCTACCACCACGCTCGCGGTGGCCCGCCGGGTCGCCGCCGACCTGGCGGGCGGGCTGTCCGGGCCTCGGGTGCGCGCGGCAGCGCGTGGGATCCGGCGGTTGCTCAGTGTGACCGCGGTCGGGCTCGCGGACCTCTCGGGGAACGTCGAATGGGCTGGGGCGGAGCCGGAGGGCGCGGCGGCGTTGGTGGACAGCGCGCTGCACAACGAGGTTCGCGCCGGACGGCTGCCGGTTGTGGCTCTGCCGTTGCATGTCCGTGACGAACTGGCCGGGGCTTTGGTGGTGTGCGGGGCGCGCCGGATGTCGCCGGTGCGCGAGGTGGCGGACTGGGTCAGTTCGGCGCTCGAACGGACCCGGCTGGACGCGTTGGCCGATCAGGCCGCCGCGGCCGAGTTGCGGGCGTTGCGCGCGGAGATCTCGCCGCACTTCGTCTACAACGCACTGACCGTGATCGCGTCCCTGGTGAAGTCCGATCCGGACCGGTCGCGCGAGCTGATGCTGGACTTCGCCGACTACACCCGCTACAGCCTCGCGCGGCACGGCGACTACACGACCGTGGCGGACGAGTTCCACGCCATCGAGACGTACCTGGCGCTGCAACGGGCACTCCTGGGCGAACGTTTGCGCGTGCAGATCCGCGTCGCGCCCGAGGTGCTCGCCGTCGCGATCCCGTACCTGGTGCTGCAACCGTTGGTGGAGAACGCGGTCCGGCACGGGATCGAGCCGCGGTCGAGGCCCGGCCTGGTGCAGGTGCGCGGCGAGGCCGAGGGGTCGGACTGCGTGATCAGCATCGAGGACGACGGGGTCGGCATGGATCCGGCCGAGGCCGAGCGGATCCTGGCCGGGCAGGGCCGGGCGGACAGCGTGGGACTGACCAATGTGGACCGGCGGTTGCGCAACGTGTATGGGTCCTGGTTCGGGCTGGTGGTGGAGACCGCGCTGGACGCCGGGACCCGTGTGGTGGTCCGGGTGCCGATGTTCCAACCGGGAGTGATGCCGTGATGGGGCTCAGTGTGCTGGCCGTCGACGACGTGCCCGCGGCGCTGGACGAGCTGTGCCGGCTGCTGCGGGAGTCGCCCGAGGTGTCCGAGGTCGCCGGGGCGGGCGACCCGATCAGCGCGCTGAAGATGATCCAGAACGGCCGGTTCGGCGCGGTGTTCCTGGACATCTCCATGCCCGGCCTGGACGGTCTCGAACTCGCCTCGCTGCTGACCAAGCTGAGCGAGCCGCCGGTCATTGTCTTCGTCACCGCGCATGAGGAGCACGCCGTCGCCGCGTTCGGCATCGGCGCGGTCGACTACCTGCTGAAACCCCTGCGCGCCGAGCGGCTCGCGGACACCTTGGCGCGCGTGGCGAAGCGGGCCACCGCGGCGCCGGAGTCCCCTGTGGACGCGATGGCCGCGTTGCCGGTGGAGATCGGCGGCCGCACGCAGTATGTGCGGCGCAGCGATGTCCAGTTCGTTGAGGCGCATGGGGACTACGTTCGGCTGCACACCAAGACCGGCGCCCATCTCGTGCGGATGCCCATCTCCCGGTTGCAGGAGTACTGGGAGAGCGCGGGTTTCGCTCGGGTGCACCGGGGTTTCCTGGTGGCATTGGCTTCGGTGCGGGAGTTGCGGAGTGATGCGGTGGGAGGTCTGTTGGCGCACACCGATCTGGGTGATGTGCCGGTGTCGCGGCGGCACTCGCGGGAGCTGCGTGAGCGGCTGCTGCGGGCGGCTCAGCGCGGCGAGCTCGACCGGCGGCTGTGATGGCACCCCACCGCCGCGTGGCGGTCACCAGCCCGCAGACCCGGTTGGCTCATGCTCGCAGGCGGTCTCGGGGGCGTTGGCGGGTGCCCGCTTTGGATCCGGTGGATGCTGAACGGGCGGTGGGGTTGTTTCGCGTGCAGCGGCGCCGGGCGGTCTTGGCGGTCGGTCTGCTGTTCGCGCTGGTTTTGTTGCTGCCGGTGGTTTTCGCTTTGTGGCCGGAGCTGGATGGGATCCATGTGGTCGGAGTGCCATTGTCGTGGTTGATGGTGGTGGTGATTCCGTTTCCGGCCATGGTTTTTCTGGCGGTGTGGCAGTTGAGGCGGGCTGAAGGGCCGGAGGATCACACGTGATCCCGCAGGGGTGTCGCGGGGCTGGGGCGGTTCGGTTTGACATGGGTCCTGTCGGCGGCCACGGCAGGGAAAGTGGGCAGGTCCACAATGGTGCTTGGCTTGAGGTCCGGGCGGGATCGCAGCTGGCGCGTCCCTCGGTGCTCACCTTTGGGTGCTGGGGGGTGGGTGGGTGATCGCGGCTTTCGCGGTGGCGCCGGTGGTTCTCGTGACCTTGTTGGTGGGGTTGCGGGGGGTGGCGGCGATGCGGACCACCTCCGACTTCCTGGTGGCGTCGCGGCGGGTTTCGCCGTTGCTGAACTCCGCCGCTGTGTCGGGGGAGTATCTGTCGGCGGCTTCTTTTCTTGGTGTGGCTGGGCTTGTGGTCAAGGACGGCGTCGGGGCGCTGTGGTATCCGGTGGGGTTCACGGCTGGGTACATCGCGATGTTGGCGTTGGTGGCCGCGCCGATGCGGCGGTCGGGGGCGTTGACGGTGCCGGACTTCGCGGAGGCGAGGTTGGCGTCGCCGCCGCTGAGAAGGCTTGCGGCGGTGACGATTCTGGTCATTGGTGGGCTGTACCTGGTGCCGCAGTTCCGGACCGCCGGGCTTGTGCTCAGTGTGGTCAGCGGGACGCCGTACTGGGTGGGTGTGGTGATCGCGGGCGCGGCGGTGAGCGCGACGCTGGCGCTCGGCGGGATGCGGGCGGCCACTTACGTTCAGGCGTTCCAGTTCTGCCTCAAGCTGGTGCTGTTCATCATTCCGGCGATCTGGCTGCTGCTGCGGGTCGGGCCGGAGGTGCGCGACGACGCCGTTCATCCCGTTGAGTTCACGCACTTCGCGCACGACACGCCGGTGACGTTCCGGTCCGCGGTGACCCTGGAGGTCCGCGACAACACTGTCGTGCGGACACCCAATGGCGAAATGATCACGTTGCCGCCAGGGGAGTTCCATGTCGACGCGGGCCGGACGCTGGTGTTCCCCGAAGGCGGCGCCGTGCCGGGGCTGCAGGGACAGACCCCGCCGGGTGGGCCGGGCTGGGAGCGGCCGCTGATCGACGTGCAGAACGCGGGCCACCCGCTGCTGGGCACGTGGTCCGTGCTGCTGGCGACAATGCTTGGCACGATGGGACTTCCACACGTCCTGATGCGCTTCCACACTAGCCCGAACGGTCGAGCGGCCCGCCGGACCGCGGCCCTCACGGTCGTGCTGCTGAGCGCTTTCTACTTGTTCCCAGGCATTTACGGCGTTCTGGGCCGGGTGCTCGTCCCGCAGCTCTACCTCTCCGGGGCCACCGACACGGCGGTTGTCGCCCTGCCGTCGCAGGTCGATAACGGAGCGTGGGGAGACGCTTTCACAGCGTTGCTGACCGCGGGTGCGTTCGCCGCGTTCCTCGCGACTTCGTTGGGGCTGCTCCTGGTCGTGTCCGGCGCGATCTCGCACGACCTGCTGGCCGGCGGGTTGCGGCAACTGCGGGTGACGGTCGTCCTCGCGGCGGCGGCGGTTGTGCTGCTTGCGTTGCCGGCGGCCAGGATGGACGCGGGAACGCTGGTGACGTGGGGGTTCACCGTCGCCGCGTCGACCTTCAGTCCCTTGCTGGTGCTCGGGATCTGGTGGTCCAGGCTGACCGCGCCGGGTGCGATCGCCGGTGTGGCAGTGGGTCTGCTGGCGACGGCCGGAGCGATCATCGCGACGCTGTCCGGCCCGCCGGTGGACGGCTGGCTGGCGATCCTGGTCGCGCAGCCCGCGCCCTGGTCAGTTCCGCTCGCTTTCGGCACGATGGTGGCGGTGTCGCTGTTCGGGCGGCCGCCGGCGTGGTCGCGCGCGGCGATGCTCCGGCTGCACCTGCGCGAGCACGAACGTGACCCAGGCCACTCGACTGTGGACGATGACCGTTCGTCAACCGTTCGTCGCATGGTTCGGCGGTTTGTCCGGGAATGATTCCTATGGGTGAACCGGCTTCCTAACGTGTCGCGGAACACATGCCGCGACAGGGAGGTTGCGTGAGTACCGTCTCGCCAGAAACCAGGCCGCCGGAGCCGGACTCGCAGGATTGGACGGCGGTCCAGAACAGTCCCGACTTCGTCGAGCTGCGGCGCAGGCTGCGCCGGTTCGTCTTCCCGATGGCCGGGTTGTTCCTGGTCTGGTACCTGCTGTACGTGCTGCTCGCGGACTACGCGCACGGCTTCATGTCGACCAAGGTGTTCGGCAACATCAACGTCGCGCTCATCCTGGGGCTGCTGCAGTTCGTGTCGACCTTCGTGATCACCGGCCTGTACGTCCGCTACGCCAACCGGAAGCTCGACCCGCAGGCCGAGAAGATCCGCGAGGAGCTCGAGGGAGGCGAGGACAAGTGAGCGCACCAGTGACCCTCGCGCAGGGCGTGTCCGGCAGCAACCCGGCCATCAACATCTCGATCTTCGGCGCCTTCGTCGTGGTGACCCTGATCGTGGTGTTCCGGGCCTCCCGCAACACCAAGACCGCGGCCGACTACTACGCCGCCGGCCGGGCGTTCACCGGCCCGCAGAACGGCATCGCGATCTCCGGCGACTACCTGTCGGCCGCCTCGTTCCTCGGCATCGCCGGGGCGATCGCGATCAACGGGTACGACGGCTTCCTGTACTCCATCGGCTTCCTGGTGGCCTGGCTGGTGGCGCTGCTGCTCGTCGCGGAGCTGCTGCGCAACACCGGCAAGTACACGATGGGCGACGTGCTGGCGTTCCGCATGCGCCAGACCCCGGTGCGGGCCGCCGCCGCGACCTCCACGCTCGTGGTCAGCTTCTTCTACCTGCTCGCCCAGATGGCCGGCGCGGGCGGTCTGGTCGCGCTGTTGCTGGGCATCACGAGCAAGGCGGGTCAGGCGGCGGTCATCGCGGTCGTCGGCGTGCTGATGATCGTGTACGTGCTGGTCGGTGGCATGAAGGGCACCACGTGGGTGCAGATCATCAAGGCGGCGCTGCTGATCGTGGGCGCCGCGGCGATCACCCTGTGGGTGCTCGGCAAGTACGGCCTGAACCTGTCGTCGCTGCTGGGTGACGGCGCCAAGGCCGGTGCCGCTCTCGAGCCAGGCAAGCAGTACGGCAAGACCGGGCTGACCCAGCTGGACTTCGTCTCGCTGGCGCTGGCCCTGGTGCTGGGCACCGCGGGCCTGCCGCACATCCTGATGCGGTTCTACACCGTGCCCACGGCCAAGGAGGCCCGGCGCTCGGTGGTCTGGGCCATCTGGCTGATCGGCATCTTCTACCTGTTCACCCTGGTGCTCGGCTACGGCGCGGGCGCGCTGGTGGGCGCGAAGACCATCAACGCCGCTCCCGGCAAGGCGAACTCCGCCGCGCCGCTGCTGGCTCAGGCACTCGGCGGGCCGGTGCTGCTCGGGTTCATCGCGGCCGTGGCGTTCGCGACGATCCTCGCCGTGGTGGCCGGTCTGACGATCACCGCCTCGGCCTCGTTCGCCCACGACGTGTACGCGAGCGTCATCAAGAAGGGCAAGGCCTCACCGGAGAAGGAGGTCAAGGTCGCCCGGATCACCGCGGTGGTGATCGGCGCCGTGGCCATCGCCGGCGGTATCGTCGCCAACGGACAGAACGTCGCCTTCCTGGTGGCGCTGGCGTTCGCGGTGGCGGCGTCGGCCAACCTCCCGACGATCCTCTACTCGCTGTTCTGGAAGCGGTTCAACACCCAGGGCGCGCTGTGGAGCATCTACGGCGGTCTGGCGGTCTGCATCCTGCTGATCGTGTTCTCACCGGCGGTCTCGGGCTCGGCCACCGCGATGTTCCCGAGCTCGGACTTCCACTGGTTCCCGCTCACCAACCCGGGCCTGGTGTCCATCCCGGTGTCCTTCATCCTGGGCTGGCTCGGCACGGTGTTGTCGAAGGAACGCGACGACGCCAAGTATGCCGAGATGGAGGTGCGCGCCCTCACCGGCGTGGGCGCGGAGAAAGCCATCCAGCACTGACCGGAGGGTTGGGGAAGGAGAGGGCCACGCTTCGTTGGGGAGCGTGGCCCTCTCGGCTACCAGGCGACGGGAAGCGACTTCAGCCCGTAGATCAGGTGGTAGTCGCGGAAGTCCAGATTCTTGATGTCCACAGTGCACCGCAGTCGCGGGAAGCGCTGGAGCAGCGCGGGAAACGCGATCCGCATCTCCAGCCGGGCCAGTGGCGCGCCGAGGCAGTGGTGCACGCCGTGGCCGAAGCCGACGTGGTTCGGCGCGCCGCGCGTGATGTCGAGGCGGTCCGGATCCTCGACGAGCGCCGGGTCGCGGTTGGCGGCGGTGTGCGAGCACATCACCGTCGCTCCTTCGGGGATGACGTGATCGGCGATCCTGGTCTCGGCGGTGGCCACCTTCGGCGCGCCGGAGGGCACGATGCTCAGCCAGCGCATGAGTTCCTCGACCGCAGAGTCCACAAGGGACGGATCCTCGCGGATCATCGCGAGCTGCTCGGGATGACACAGCAGGGCCAGTGTGCCGAGGCTGAGCATGTTCGACGTCGTCTCGTGACCGGCGCTCAGCAGCAGGGTCGCGATCCCCACCAGTTCGGCGCTGGTCAGCTCGTCGCCGTGGTCGCGCACGAGCATGCTCAGCATGTCGTCGCCGGGGTCTTTGCGTGCTCTGGCAACGAGTTCGGCCATATACGCCTGGGACTCGAGCTGCAACCGGTTGCGCACCTCGTGCGGCAGCGCGGTGTCCAGCTGGCTGCTGCTGCGGGCCTGGAACTCGTCGCGGTCCTCGTAGGGAACGCCCAGCAGCTCGCAGATGACCAGCGACGGGATGGGCAACGCGAAGCCGGCGACCAGGTCCGCGGGCGGGCCCTCGCGTTCCATCGCGTCGAGCCGCTCGCCGACGACCTGCGTGATCCACGGTTCCAGGCGCCGCATCCGCCGGACGGTGAACTCCGGGGTGAGCATCCGCCGTAGCCGGCTG
>CBIMJO010000378.1:0-7968 GCA_966244135.1 uncultured Actinocrispum sp.
GTGACGTTCTCGCGGTCGCCTTCGTACGTGTTTTGCTTCGTCCACTTGTCGAACGCACCGGAGTGGTAGACCGACTCGCTCTCCCGCCCGGCGCCGTCGTACTTGGTCCGGGTCAGTCCGGGGACCTCGGCGTCGGCCGCGAGCCAGAGCGAGCCGTCGACCGCGTCCGAGTTGTAGTACGGCTGCGTGGTCTTGTAGACACGGCCGTGCGAGTCGTACCGGGTGTCGGTGATCAGCCGCCCTTCGTCCATCGGGCCCTCGGGTTTGCCGGGCTCCCGGCGGATTCCCACCCCGGGCTTCTGGGTCTGCCGCAACCGCAGCAGGCCGTCATAGACCTCGTTGCCGGTCACGTACACGCCGTTCGGTCCCACCTTGCTGGTGGTGATCACCGCCGGCTGGTCCCTGGCGATCTGGTAGGTGAACTTGTAGCTGCCGTCGGGGTTCGACGATCGCGGCCGGTTGGGCAGCCACGCCTGAGACGCGCGGCCCAGTGCGTCATAAGCGGTTTCGGTGACGCGGTTATTGGGGTCCGTGATCTTGCTGGGCAGACCTGTCGCGATGTCGTACTCGGTTTTCTTGACCAGGCCGGTCGGCCCCGTGACGGTCGTCGCGGTCAATGGCCCGCCCTCGACCGGGGTGAATACCGTCCTTTCCGTGTTGCCGAGCGCGTCCTTGGACTCGGTGGTCCGGCCGTGTCTGTCGCTCACCAGCGTCTTGCTGGTGACGTACACCGGGCCGGAGGCCGGCCTCTCCTTGGCGACGTCCACCTTCGCCGGGTTTCCCGAGTTGTCGTAGAACATCTTGAGGTCCGAGACCGCATCACGCGGGAACACCGGTGTGGCGCCGCAGTTGACCGCCACAGTCTCGACCCGGCCGCGGATGTCCAGTTGCCATGTCGTGGTGTTGGGTGCGTACGTCGTGGTGACGCACTGGTCATCCGCTGCTGTGGCCACATCGCCGAGCTCGTCCACAGTGGTCGGAAGACCTCGTGCGGCCGGGTCGTCGTACTTGGTGACGGTCTTGGCCTCGCGGAACCCACCCGACTTCAACGCGGTGAACTCGCGCTCGGTCCCCGGCCGGACGATGTAGGCCTGGAAATCACCCCGGCTGGCCGTCGGCCCCTGGTACACCGGAGTGCTGACCGTTCTGCTCACCACCGGCGGAGCCGCGGCGTTCGACGGCGCCTCACGCTCGTAGGTCGTCGTCTCGAAGTTCAGGCCGCTCAGCCAGTCGTGGTCGTCACGAGCGCTCTGGCCGTCGTTCACCGAGTCGGACACCTTGACCGACCGCCTCCCGTTGCCGGGCAACTGGTCGTTGTTCATCCCCCGGTAGAACCGTTGCTCCTGCATGGTCATCGGGCTGTCGCCGGGGTCGTCCGGCGAGCCGGTGCGCACCCGGACCCGGCCGAACCCGCGGAACTCGTTCCAGGTCTTCTTGTCGTCCTTGGTGAACTCGGACATGTTCCAGTGCCAGGCCGCGCCGTCGAGGTACTCGTACCGGGTGACGCTCGCCGCGCTGGTGGCCAGCATGTCGGACTGGATCACCGACGACACCACGTACTTGTGGAAGTAATCGACACGTGGCTCGTGCCCCTTGGGTGCCCACCGCACCGGGTAACACCGCTTGGTGTTGTTCTCCGGGTTGGCCGTCGACATGCCCGCCTGGCAGTCGGGGGCCTCATAGGAGATCGCCGTGACACCACCGGACTCCGAGACGATGCCGGTGATCCGGTAGCGGTTCAGCGGGGCGTAGCCGTCACCGTCACCGTCGACCCGGTTGGGAAACAACGTTCCTTCGAACGTGACCGGTGGCAGGTCGGCGGAACCGCCGATCAGCCCGGTGTGCGTGATGCCCTTCAGCCAGAGTGCCGCGGACTCCTTCTGTTCGGTGTTGATGTCCCCGGTGCCGGGGAACTGCTGGTCGAGCGTCCATCGGTCGACCGGTTCGTAGGCTTGGCCACGCCTGGTGTTCGTGGTGATGCTGGCCAGGCGTTTCGTCGTCCAGAACGAAGGTGAGTGTTCCTTGCATGGCGTTGCCGAACAGGACAGGGTCAGCGGGGTGTCCGGCCAGTTTCCTCGTTTGTCCGTGACGCACTCGCTGTCCCGGACGCACCGGTCCGCCGACGCGAAGTCCACCCGGCCGGTCGCGGGGCCCGGGACCGCCTCGTTCAGGCCGTAGTCGATGTGGTCCAGCGACCCGCCACGGATGTAGGAGACGGCATCGTCCTTGTTGTTCAAGCCATAGGAGTTGATCTCCGTGGAGTAGTAGTAGCGGATCACGTTGCCGTTGCGGTCAACGATCTTGTCCAGGTTCCACCGCCACGCCTGCACGCACTGCGACGCGTCGAAGGACCCTGGGCGGTTGCACGGTTCCTGCGCGTCATCGCCGTAGACCGGCACGGTCCATGTCGACTTGGCGTCGGACTGCGAACCGAACCAGTACTGGGTTCCATCCACTGTGGTGATACGCCAGTGCTCGCCGTCGTTATCACCGTTGTCCTTGCCGATGAACCGTTCGATGCGCGATCCGTCGTCGTTCTTCACGCGCCACTGGTCACCTTCGTGGATCAGCATCCCGCCGCCCCCGTTGTACGTGGCGGTGGCGTTGTCGCTGCGCCAGCACAGATCACCGGTCTTGGCATCGTCATCGGCACAGGATCCGTAACCGCGCTCGATGTATCCCGGCCACAGGTCCCAGCCATCGCCGATCCACGACGGCTGGTTGTTCGTCTCGCTCGTCCGTCCATCCACATCGGACGACCGGTACGACAGTGCCAGCGCGGGTTCCAGCCCGCCCGGGGCCGGTGGCACCCGCAACGGGTACGACCAGTTGAAGTCACCCGAGTTCAGTGAGACGTCCCAGGTCGCCGAGGGTGACAACGAAGTCGCCGACGGGTTCCCGGACCCGGCCGCCTGCGCGACCTGCGACTGGTCACTGCGAAGTGACCGGCTCGTGGCCTGATCCACACCGCGAGCCTGCCGGGTCTCCTGGCGGACCGACACCGAGCCGATGTCCGGCAAGGGGATCGACGGGCCGCCCGCGGCCAGCGCGAGTGGCGCGGCGGTCACGGTCACCAGCGGGGCGACCAACATCACTACCAGAGCCCGGATCGGCCAATGGCGTCTCATGAGGTCACCGCCGGGTAGGAGCCGCGGAGCGCCTTGAGGCGGTCGGTGGACAGCGTGCCGGTGTAGAGGCGCACGTCGTCCACGCCACCGGTCCAGTACTCGGCCGCGGTGGCGTTGGGTCCGGTGACCGCGCGGCCGATCTGCAGTGCGCCTTTGCCGTGCCACGGCTGGACCAGACGGCCGGTGTCGTGGTCGGGTTCGTTGAGCGGGTCGTCGTTGTAGACGTACAGGTCGATCTGACCTGAACCGGCGTCGTACACGCCGACCAGCAGGACCCAGTTGTCGAACTGGCTGGGGCGCACGGACACCGCCGCCTTCGTCACGGTCCCGCCAGACTCCGGCAGCTCGAAGATCCACTTGCCGTTGCCCTGGGCCTGGTCCTGGTCGATGCGGTGGCCGAGGCGGAACTTCACCGGGCCCTTGTTGTCCGCGGCCCCGGACAGGCTGACCGCGTCCCGGGTGCATTCCGTCGCGCAGGGACCAGGTTTGGTCAGGTTGACCCAGGAGGTCACGGTGAAACTCTGGTCCGTGCGGATGTCCACACCGGACGCGGTGATGGCGTCGTCGGTGCCGTCCAAGCGGATCGACCTGCCCGCCCGGCCGGCCCCGTAGGCCGCGCCGCCGACCGGCGACCCGCCACGGGAACCGATCGAGTCCACCGGGCTGTCATTGAGCTTCCAGTTGTGCACCAGGGTCAGATCACGCCCGGCCATCACGCGAACCTCGTCGGCGAACAGCGCCCGGCTGTACACCTGGACGTCGTCGATCGCACCGGCGAACCGATCACCATACGCGCTGCCCTTCTTGGCCTGGCCGATCTGGAGCTTGCCGTTGTTGTTCTGCGGCGTGGCGTTCTTCGCGGTGGCCACCAGCGCGCCGTTGACGTAGAGCTCAAGCTGCTGGCGCGGCTTGTTGTACGCGCCGGTCAGATGAGTCCACACGCCCGCCTGGATCTGCCCGGCCACCGCCGATGCCGTGGTGCCGGACAACTTCCATTTCCCGTCAGCGGTTCCTGACAGCGTGAACGCTGGGGTGTCCCCGAAATCCTGCGACACGACGGTGCAGACGCAGTCCTTGTCCTTGTCCGGCTTGACCCACGCGGACACCGAGTAGCTCTCGGTGGAGTTGACCGCGTTCGGTGCCTCCACACCGTTGGATCCGGTCAGCTGCAACGCCTGGTCGGCGGCGTCCGGGTTCTCGCTCTGGCCTTCGGTGTAGGCCGGTGTGCCGGACCAGGTGCCGGTCAGGCCACGGCCGGAGGAGTCATTGACGTTGCCGTCCAGCTTCCACGACCCGGCCGACACGCGGTTCTGGCCGACCGCCGTCTTGATCTCGTCGGCCGACAGCACCCGGCTGTAGGTCCGGACCTCGTCCACCGACCCGGGCCAGAAGTCGGTCTCCACACCGGTGTACTTGTCCCGGCCGATAACCAGCGGGCCGGACGCGGTCCAATCCGTGCCCTGGTAAAGGTATTTCTGGTCATTGCCGAGCTCGCCGTTGACGTAGATCCGCATCTCCTTGGTGACCGCGTCGTACACGCCGGTCAGATGCACCCAGTCACCGGCGACCGGTGCCTGCTTGGCGATGACCATGAAGGCTCTCAGGTCGGGACCGCTTGCGACGTCCGCTGCCACCTTCGCGAACACCCACTTCTGCATGTCGCCCCGGTACTGCAGGTAGAAACCGCTGTTGACGGTCCCGTCCTGGCCGACCGCGGTGATCACCTTGCCCTGCGGGAACTGATCCGCTTTCACCCACGCCGACACCGTGAGGTTCCGGTCGGTGCGTACCGCCGGTCCACCGGTCACGACCTTGTCGTCGACGCCGTCCAGCTTCACCGCGCGACCGAGGTTCGCGTTGTCCACGAAGGTCGCCCCGTTGACCAGCGTGGCGTCACTGGCTCCGGCGATCTCGTTGCGGGCCTTCACATTTCCGTTCGCCGGGTCGTCGTCGAACCGCCAGTGTCCTGTTCGGACGTTGTCCCTGGCGACCTTCGCGCTCACCTCGGCGTCGGTCAGCGCCCGGTCGAAGACCTGGACCTCGTCGATGGCGCCCTGCCACCAGTCACCGGTGAAACCGGCCCACTGCACGCGGCCGACCGCCAGCTTCCCGCTGGCCTGCCACGGCGTCCAGCCGGCGGGCGTGGCCTTCGTGTCGATCAGCACACCGTCCGCGTACAGCCTGACCTCGGCGGCGTTGCGGTCGAACACCCCGGACAGATGGGTCCAGCGGCCCAGCTGCGGCTGTTGCGCCGGCAGTTTGCCCTCCACCGAGATGCCTGAGTCGCGATGGGCCGGATCACCTCCCAGCAGCATGAACATCCATTTCGGACCCTGGCCGTCATCCCGGTACTGCAGCATGAAACCGCTGTAGCCACTCTCCGGTGAGTCCACGCTGGCCACAGTCATCGGCGCCTTCGGCAAGGCGTCCGGGCGAACCCACGCCGACACCGACAGGTTCGTGTCCGTCCGGATCGGGCTCGGCGCGGTCACGTCACTGCCCCAGCTGCCGTCCAGCAACAACGCGGTACCGACCGCGCCAGGCGTGTAGGACAGGCCACTACCGTTCAGCGTGCCGTTCTTGTCGCCCAGGTACGCGTTGTCCTTGGCATTGCCCTCGAACGACCACTGACCGCGTGCGCCGTCACCGGCACGGACGTAGAAACGGTACGTCCTTGTCGGACTCTTGTTGCCGGCTCGGTCCACACTCTGCACGTACAACGTCTGTGGTCCGTCGGCGGGCGGGGCGATGGTGGCATAGGCCGGGCCGCCCAGCGAGCTCGCGTCGACCGACGTCTGCGGATTGTCCTGCCAGCCGTAGAGATAGTGGTCGACGTCGGCGACACCGCTACTGCCGAAGACAAAGACGTCCCCCACGCCAACGCCGCCATGCCAGTCGTTGTCCTGAGTGTACATCCTGGACTCGACGGTCGGCGCCACCGTCACCGGGGTGCGGTCGACCTGGAACAGCGGACCATTGGCGGGCGCACTGATCCAGTTCGCGTCGTCCTCGGCGTGCACCCACCAGGAGACCTGCAGGCCGTCCTTGTCGGCGAGCGACACACTGCGGCTCACCGGAACCCCGGAGGGAACGTAATCGCCGTCCGAGGCCTCGACGGCCCGTCCCGTAGTCTGCACACGCCACTTCGGCCGGACCCCGTCGTTGTCCGGATCCGACACCGTGGCGATCAACTGGATGTCCTGGTCGGACGTGAACGAGATCCCGCCGCACCACTTGCACGGCTGCGACAACGGCGGGTCCGTGCGCAGGTTGGACGGCAGGTTCGGCGCACGGTTCCACTTGATGACGATCCTGGTCTCAGCCGAGGCGTACTTCCGCCAGGCCATCTGGTCACCGCCGTCCGCGGCGAGCAGATAGTAGGTCGTCGGGCCGCTCTGGTTGACCATGCCACTGATGTCCAGTTCGACGCCGTGTGCCCCACCGCACGAGGTCGGCGCCGTGAACTGCAGCCACCGGTCGGGGTTCTCGGGCTTGTTGTTCCACGTCGTGCCGTCGTCGATGCTGCTGTACACCGGGCGCAGCTGGTGATCGCGTGCCTCGCAGCTCGGGCTGTAGGCAACGGTCGTGTAGAACTTGGCTTCCATGATTTGTTTTCCGGCCAGCTCACCGGTGTTCCAGAACGAGAAGTAGGCACGGGCCTCGTCGATGCCGTTGCAGTCGCCATTGGCGTTGTAGCACTGCCCGACCTGAGCCCAGTCCGGATGGTTCGGATCCGCACTTTTCCGGTTGTAGGCCTGGTCACGGAATCGCTTACCGGACAACACCGTGGCCCAGTAGTTGTGGCCGTACGGGGACAAGGTGGGGTCGACGGTGACCGGGTACGCAGTGGACTTGTCGGCCAGGAACGCCGCGTCCGGAACCACGGTCAGGACATCTCCGGCGACCTCGATGCCTACCTTCTCGACGCGGCCGTTGGCGTCCCACATCGTCGAGGACGCCGAGGCGAACACGAGGGTGCCCTTGTCGTCCACTGCTTTCAACGCGCCGCTGCTCTCGGCCGTCACCTTCACGCCCTTGGCCATCATGTGCAGTCCCATCCTGGCCACCGCAGGATTCTTGGCCGCCTCGGCGGTTTTCACCACCAGCTGCTGCTGATATCCGCCCGATTCGGCACGCATCACCAGATCCACACCGGGCAGTACCTCGGCGTAGGTCGCGGAGTTCCCCGACAGCGACGGCTTGGGCAATGGGGTGGGCCAGTACAAGGCCAACTCCCTGGCGTCAGCGGCCATCCGGACCAGCGCCGTCGTCCCTCCGCCGGAAAGGACCACTTCCTCCTCGACCGACTTGGCCGCCACCAGCCCATCCGCACGCGGTGTCAGCGTGCGATTGAGCGAAACCCAGTCGCTACCGCGCCTGAACCTGGTCGGCGTCGCGGTCATCTCGGTCGTATGAGTGCCATCCGGCTCGGCATACACAGTTGAGGTGGCGGACCGCTGATTCGCCACCTCGACTCGTTTGCCCTGCCGTTCCGCGACCGCCATGGCCGAAACGTCGTTCGGCGCCTGATCGACTGGCACCGGCTGTCTGTCACGCCCCGCCGTGTTTTCTGCGGAAGCACCTGAGGTTGACGACATGGCCAGCAGGACGGCCATGAGCAGAACGAGAACGCGCGTGCTGAAGCCACGCGCCCGACATTGGCGCACCATAGTTTGCATGAACCCCCGGCACTCTCGTGTGCGTCCCCCGACGCCGCACGACCCACCCAGACTTAAGAAGCATGGAGGCGGCCGAGGGCTGGGACCAGGTCACGAACCGGCCATATGTGACCGGTCGCGCGCCACGACGGTCGGCGCGGAGCAGGTGGTTCCGGCCTTCG
>CBIMJO010000379.1:0-7960 GCA_966244135.1 uncultured Actinocrispum sp.
TCCGCGAGTACGCCGCCGGCCGGCTGCGGGAGGCCGGCGAGGAGAGCCGCACCCGGGACCGGCATCTCGATCACTTCCTCGCTGTCGCCGCTGGCGAGCCGCGACCGGCCGACGACCTGGATGCGTGGCGGACCCGGCTGGAGGGTGAGTACGAGAACCTGCGGGCCGCGCTCGACTGGGGTCTCGCCGCCGACGATCCCGAGCCGGGCCGCCGCCTCGCCGCTGAGCTGGCGTGGTTGTGGCATCTGCACCGCGACGGGTACGAGGGCATTGCCTTCCTGAGGCGTGCGATCGGCCTCGCACCGGCCGATCGAAGCCTGCTCCAGGCCCGGCTGCTCGCCGGGCTGGCGCTGGTCGCCGACACCACGAGCCCGCTCGACCTGGAGTACGACGTTGCCCAGCAGGCACTCGAGCTGGCGACCGCCCACGGCGACGAGGGCCTGCGTGCGTCTTGCCTGTCGCTGTCCGCGGTCGGCAGGTTCTACACCGACTTTGAGGCCGCCTGGGAGCTGACCGTGCTCGCCATCCGGTCCGCCGAAGCGGCCGGGGACCAGTTGTTCCTCCACTCGATGCGGGCGCTCCAGGGCATGATCCGCCAGCTGCAGGACCGCCATGACGAGGCGCGGGAGCTGCTGGAAGCCGCGGCCGGCGGCCTGCGGAACCGCCACCGCGGGATCGCGTCCACCACCCTCGCGTCACTGTCCGGCAGCGCCTTGGCCTGCGGCCGTCTGACCGAGTCCCGCCGGCTCGCCGAAGAGGCGATCGACCTCGCCGAACCCCTGGGCGACTACCTGCGAGTCGGGATCGCGCGTAGCGCTCTGGCCGCCGCCTGCACGGTGTCCGGAGACCTGGACACCGCCCTGGATGTGCTGCGCCCACTACTCGTGCTGACGGAGAACGCCGACCGCGCCGTGTTCGTCCCGGGCATGGCCGCCGCCCTCGGCCACCTCCACCTGGCTCGGGGCGACGTCGACTCGGCTGTGCGCTGGTTCGACCGCGACAAACCCGGTAGCTCCACCTACCTCGCCGCGCACGTTCACGCCGGCTTTGGGGAAGCCCTGCGTCGCGCTGGCCGATCCGAGGACGCCAGCCTCGAACTCGACCAGGCCGCATCCACTGCCCGCGGCCTTGGCATGCCCCGCGCCCTCGCCGACGCGCTACAACAGCAGGCCTTCCTCACCGGGGACGTGAACCTGCACCATGAGGTCCTCACCATCCGCGCCACCCATGGGCTGCGCACTTTCCTGCCGGACAGCCTGGACGCGATCGCCGCTTTCCTGGCGGCTCCCAACGCCGTCCGTGTGCTCGCCGCGAGCACCGCCGCCCGCGTATCCCTGGGCTGTCCGCACCGGGCCATTGACCAGCCCGGCTACGACCATCAGCTCGACCAGCTCGAGCAAACCCTCGGCGAGGGCTTCGCGGCGGAATGGGCTGCGGGCAGCGAACTCTCCCTCGATGACGCGGTCGCCTACGTCCGCCGCAGCCGTGGCGTCCGCAACCGGCCGGCCGCCGGGTGGGACAGCCTCACCCCCACCGAACTGAAGGTGGCCGGTCTGGCCGCGGCCGGCCTCAACAACCCCGAGATCGGCGCCCGCCTGTTCATGAGCCGCAGCACCGTCAAGACCCATCTTTCCCAGATCTACGCCAAGCTCGGAGTCGCCAACCGCACCGAACTCGCCGCCCTCGGCGCCGCGACTACGTAGGTCAGCCGGACAGGGCGGTGGCGATCCGGGTGACGTGCTCGCCCTGGAAGCGGGCCATCGCCAGGTCGAGTTCGCTCGGCCGCCGCTCCCCCTCGGTGCCCGCGATGGTCGACGCACCATACGGGCTGCCGCCCTTGATCTCGTCCATGCCCATCTGCCGCCGCTCGGTGTACGGCAGGCCGACGATCACCATGCCGTGGTGCAGCAACGTGGTGTGGAAGCTCAGCGCGGTCGACTCCTGCCCACCGTGCTGCGTGGCACTGGACACGAAGACGGACCCGACCTTGCCGACCAGTGCGCCCGCGGCCCACAGCGCACCGGTCTGGTCGAGGAAGGTCCGCATCTGGCCGGTCATGTTGCCGAACCGGGTGCCCGTACCGAAGATGAGGGCGTCGTAGCCGGGCAGTTCCTCCGGGTCGGCCACCGGTGCGGGCTGATCGGTCCGGCCACCGGCCGCGGCGAACGCCTCCGGCGACATGGTTTCTGGTACCCGCTTGACGATCACCTCCGCGCCGTCGACGGATTTGGCGCCTTCCGCCACCGCGTAGGCCATTTCCTCGATGTGGCCGTACATGCTGTGGTACAGCACGAGAACCTTCGCCACGTGCTTTCCTTTCGTTGAATCAGGCGGCCGCCAGCTCGCGGTGGGCCTCACACGCCGCGATCCCGCCATGGATCCGGCCGAGGAACCGGCGGCACGCGTCGTAGTCCAGTTCGTCCATCCGCCAGGCGACGTGCCCGTCCGGCCGGATCACGTACAGCGCCTGGGAATCCGGCTCGGTCAGGCCGTAGTGGTCGAACACCTGCGCCGACTCGGCCGGTTCGACCCGCTCGTCGCGACGGCACTCCACCCGGCCGATCAAGTGGGTCTCGACGTTCCCGCCGAACGCGGCGAGGCTGCGCAGGTGCGCGTCGTGCGCAGTGATCTCGTCCTCGGTGAGGTGCTTGCGGGACAAGGCGATCACGTGCAGCCGGTAGCCCTGCAGCAGGTCGAACATCTGCCTGCCGGAGCTGATGCGCGCGTCCGGGGCGCGGTGCCCGGCAAGTGGTCCCTTGAGGGAGTACAGCAGTTCGTTGACGTTGTACTCGCTCGGCTGGTACGCCAGGCCGATCTGCGACAACCGGTGGAATGCCCTGCGATGCGGGATCGGCACCGCCGACATCCGGCCGATCAGGAACGGGCCCACGGTGTCCCGCAGCCAGGCACGCCACCCGCGCAGGTCCGCGGCCACCCGGTACAGCCGGTCGGTGAACCGCAACAGCTGCACACCAGCGGGGTGCCGCTCGGCGGCATAACTGTCCAATAGGGACTCCCCCGCGCCGGTCCGCAGCACGGCCGCCAGCTTCCAGGCCAGGTTGGCCGCGTCGTGCAGACCGGTGTTCATGCCCTGTCCACCGGCGGGCGAATGGATGTGCGCGGCGTCGCCGACCAGGAAGCCCCGTCCCGAACGGTAGTTCCCGGCCTGTCGCAAGTGGACCTGGTACCGGCTCGTCCACACCGGCTCGCTGAGCGTCACCGGCAGGCACACGGCCTTGCGCAGTTCCTCCTGCAGCTCGGCCAGGGACACCGGTGCACGATCGGCTCCCGGGTCGGTGACCATCACCCGCGACACGGCCGGACCGCGCAGCGGCAGGAACAACCCGATCCGGGTGCCGTTCATGAACACACGGAACTGGGTGTGGTCGAGCGGCCAGTCCACCCGGCAGTCGGCGAGCAAGAAGCGTTGTGTGTACTGGTCACCGTCGAACGACACGCCAAGCTGCTCGCGGACCGTGCTGTGCGCGCCGTCCGCACCGACGAGGTAGCGGCAGGTCAGGACATGGTCGTCGAAGCGCGCGGTGACCATGGTGCTGTTCTGGGACAACGACACGAGACGGTTGCCGCGTTCGACGGTCACCCCGTGGCGGGCCAGATCCCGCAGCAGCAGTCCCTCCACTTCGGACTGTGGCGCCATCAGGATGAACTGGTAGTCCGTGGTCGACGCCCGCGACCGGTCGAAGTCGAGGCCGCCCACGTGCTTTCCCTTGATGTGGAACCTGATGCCGGTCGTCACCACCCCGAGGCGCAGCAACTCGTCCGCCAGGCCGAGGTTCCGGAACAGCTCGACCGTCCGGGCCTGCACAGCGAAGGCGCGCGACTCGGTCGCCGGGCCGGTGTTCGCGTCCACCACGCGGACCCGAACACCCTGGCGCACCAGTAAAGCGGCCATCATCAGGCCGCTCGGCCCGGCACCGACCACCAGCACCCCACAGTCGACGGAGTCCGCATCGTCCTGGCGCTGGACGGTTTCCGCCGCCGCGCGCCAGCAGTCCACGTCCGCCGCGGACAGCGTGGCCGTCGGCCGACTGCGCGCCCGCACCTTGCCGAGCCCGTCGAGGAACCGACGTACCCCAGTAGTGCCCGGACGCACGGCGACCGGCGGCACCGGGATCCCGCTGCGCCAGGCACGGAAACGCCGGGCGAGCAGCACAAGGAGGGTCACGATGGCGATGACTACGAGTCCCATGGCGTCACTCCGTTCCGGGCAGGTCGCTGCACATCCGCAGGAACTGCTGGCGCAGCGGCCCTTCGACGTGCGGCCGGATCGCGTGGATGAACTCCTGCGTGTGGGGCTGGGCGATGTGCTTCTCCAGTGCGCTCTTCGAGCGGAACATCTCGTAGATCACGAACTGGCGCCGGTCGGCCCGGTCGCGGTGCACGTGGAACTCGATCGCGCCCTCCTCGGCCCGCAGCGGCGCGACAAGGTCGAGGATCAGCTCCTCGACCTTGTCCTCGCTGCCCGGTTTCGCCGTGGCGAAGCCGAGATGGGTGTACGGGCCGGTCTCATCGGCGTCCGGTTCGGGCAGGACGACAGGACCGTCGTTCATGCGCTTCTCCCTCAAGCAGGGGACCCCTAGACCGCGATGGGGCCTTCCGGTTCCGGGGCCAGGCGCACCACCGGCGCGGGCGCGTCCTGCGGCACACCGATGCGGCGCACGAGTTTCGCGGCGACACGGCGGTAGGCGGCCGGGTTGACCGGGTTGAGCCAGTGCGCGGCCCGGACCCGTCTCGGGATGTTCAGGCCGAGGTCGTCGAGGACCTCGTCGACGTTGTGCATGGAGAACGGGATGATCTTCGTGCCGCGGCAGTGGTGGGTGTCGGTGGCCTCGTCCATGAAGGCCAGCTGGTCGACGACAGCCTGGCGCATCTCGGCCTCGCCGGGCAACGGCACCGCGTCCGCGAGGTCGGCGGCGATCCACACCGCGGCCATCTCGGCGTTGAGCGGGCTGAAGAACGAGGAGTTGTAGCCGTTGAAGTACAGCCCGGGCACACCCAAGGGCCGGATCTGCCGGTACAGCATGAAGTTCCCGCGCTCGTCCAGCAGCCGCGCCTGGATGTCCGCCGGCAGGAACGGCACTCCCTGGGTGAAACCGGTCGCGCACACCACGAGGTCGGCGGGCAACACGGTGCCGTCGCTCAGCTCGGCGTGCGGGGCGCCGTTGCGGGCGAGCAGCCGGGTAATGGTGCGGTCGCGGCGCACGGTGATCGTGCCCGCGGCGACGCCCTCGAAGAATCCCTCGGTGGCCAGGCCGATCGCGCCGCGGACGATGTCCTCCATGTGCCCGGCGGGCACCAGGTCCAGTTTGGCCAGGCCGTACTGCCGCACCGAGACGCCGCCGATGGAGTTGATCATGTTGCGGCGCATCGGGTTCCCCGGTCCGTGCAGGAACTTCTCCATGCCGCGCAACCGAATGTAGCGGAACAGCGCCTCGCCCATCCGGGTCAGCAGCAGCATCTTGAAGTTGAGCACGCCGCCGATCCGGCGCGGCACCTTCCACAGCATCTGCCGGGCGATCACGTCCGTGCTGGCCGCGACCTCGCTGATCGGAACGGTCACATCGCAGGCGGACTTCCCATACCCGACAACGAGTACGTGCTTGCCGCGCGCATCCGAAGCGTCGTGGAAGTCGGTGCCCGCGCACAGCAACCCACCCGCGGTGGTGAACTCGTCGAGTCCCGGGTAGCTGGGCACCGCGGGTTCGCAGAACACCCCGTTGGCGGCCACGACCCGGTCGAAGGTCTCCGTCCCGGTGGCCGTCCGCACGACCCACCCGCCACCGGCGGGCCGCACAGCAGTCACTTCGGTGCCGAGCCGTAATGGCAGTTCGAACTCAGCCGCGTAGGCGGCGAGGTACTTCTGGACCTGCGCGCCGGTCGGCCACTGCGGGAAGTCGCCGGGCATCCGGAAGTCGGAGAACGAGTACTGCGCCTTCGGGCTCTGCGTCGTGAGGCCCGGGTAGCGCCGGGTCCGGCTCCACACCCCGCCGACGTCCGGGGTCCGGTCGTACACGAGGACGTCGTGGCCGGCCTGTTTGAGCACCTTGGCGGTGGCGAGACCGGCGACCCCGGCCCCGATGATCGCGACGCGCATGGTCAGGACACCTCGGGCGGCAGCTGGAGCACGATGCCGAAGTCGGCCATGATCTCCTTGATCTTCGAGATGTCCTTCGGGCCGGGCGGCAGGTCGCCGAGGGCCTGGTAGTAGCGCTCCAGCCCGGCCGGGGACACCACCGAGATCACCCGGGACTCCTCCTGGTACGGGTTGCGGAACGCGTGCACCACGTCCCGCGGCAGGTACATGTAGTCCCCGTACTCCAAGGTGAAGTCCTCGCCGCCGAGGTGGACGTCCAGCCGCCCGGACAGGCAGATGAACGACTCGTCCTCACGGGTGTGCACATGCGGCGGTGGGCCGTCGGTCTCCGGTGGGATCGCGTACTCGAACAGCGAGTAGGCGTCGCGTGTGGACTTGCCGTCGGTCTTCATCGTGATGCCGAGCCCGATGGCCGGTATGGACCGGCCCTCCCGCGTGGGGAGCAGGTAGCCGCCGCCGAGAGTCACCGTCGTCTCCTTCGCGCTTCGCCACACCGTCACGTCATCGGTGTGTCAGCGACGACAGCGTCGCGGCTGCGCGGCCTCAGCCGCAATGCTGAGTCCCGCTCACTGAGACTCTCCGCACGATCAACGGCGTGTCGAATATGCGCGGGACGCCGCCGCCGCGGTGAGCCGGACCGCGGGCCCGACCCGCTCGGCGCGCACGAGCTTGGTCGCCCCGGTGACCGACACGGCGGCGACCACCTCGCCGAGCGGGCCGAAGATCGGCGCGGCCACGCAGCTGATCCCGATGTTGCCCTCCTCGCGCTCGACGGCCCAGCCGCGGTCCGGGATCGCGTGCAGCTCCCGTACGACCGCCATCGCGCTGGTGAGCGTCCGCGGGGTGCGGGCGGGCAGCTCACCGGCCAGGACCGCCTCGACCGTCGCGGGTTCGGAGTAGGCCAGGATCGCCCGGCCCAGCGCCGAGCAGTAGGCCGGGATCGTGCCGCCGACCTGCGACAACATCGGCATCGGCAGGTGACCGGTGATCTTCTCGACGACCAGGATCTGCTTGCCGTCCAGCACCCCGAGCTGCACCGTGGTCTTGGCCGCGGCGTAGAGGTCCTGCAGGAACGGCAGGACGGCCTCGCGCAGCTCGTGCCGGATCGGCGCGAGGCTGGAGATCTCGAACAGGCGGTTGCCGATGCGGTAGCGGCCCTGGGTCTTGTCCAGCCAGCCGAGCCGGATCATCTTGTCCGCCGTGCGGTGCGTGGTCGAGCGGGGCAGGCCGCACCGGGCGACCAGCGCGGCCAGGGTCAGCTCCCGATGGCCGGCGTCGAACGCGCCCAGAATCGCCGCGGCCCGGTCAAGCCCGCCGCTCGAGTCTCGCTCACTGGGACTCATCGTTGGCTTCCACCACTCATGCAGGCAAGGCTAGTGGCCTGTCTCGGAAGGTTGCTGGTCTTATTCGGCGGATCCAGGTTTTCGCTGGGTGCGCCGGCGGAAGGGGCTTGTACCGGGTTGTACCAGTGCCTTTCGCCGGTGCGGCCAGCGGGAAGCTGGGCCGGCGAGAAGGCCGGCGAACCTTTCGAGACAGGCCACTGAATCCCGTCCCACAGGACAACCAAGGAGGGCATCATCTCCCCACGAACCGCGCTCGTCGGTGGCGGGGCCACCGGCATCGGATACGCCACCGCGTTGCAGCTGGCGTTCGCCGGGCACCAGGTCGTCATCGCCGGCCGCACACCGGAACGGCTGGCCGCGGCCGCCGAGCGGCTGCGGGCGCAGACCGGTGCCGCGATCGGCACGCTGGTGCACGACATCGCCGACCCCGAGGCCGCCGAGGGGGCGGTGCGCGTGGTCGAGAGCCACCACGGCCAGGTGGACGTGCTGATCCTCAACGCAG
>CBIMJO010000380.1:0-7948 GCA_966244135.1 uncultured Actinocrispum sp.
GATCAAGGCACTGGTGGACGGCCTGGCCGAGGCCGGTGTCGTCGAGGAGCGGGTGCCGCTGCAGCGCAGCGGCGCCGGCCGTCCCTCCCTGCTGGTCCTTCCGCAGCCACACGCGGCGGTGGTGCTCGCGATCGACATCCGGGTCGAAGGCGTCGCCATCGCCCTGGTGGGGCTTGGCGGGCAGATCCTCGGCCGCAACAGCTGGAACCTCTACGGCCGCAGCAGCCAGCCCGACGAGGTGGTCACCCACGTCGTCGAGTCCACACGGTGGCTGGTCGGCGAACTGTCTGTGGAGACCGCTGCGGTCGGGGTCTCCGTGCCGGGCGTTGTTCGCCGTTCCGACGGACTCGTCCACGAAGCACCCAACCTGCACTGGACCGACGTGCCGTTGGGGGAGTGGCTGTCCACCGGGCTCGGGATGCCAGTGCGGCTCGGCAATGACGCCGAACTCGGGGCTCTAGCCGAACACGTGCGAGGTGCGGCCCGAGGAGCGGCGGACGCGGTCTACGTGTCCGCCGACGTAGGTGTGGGTGGCGGTGTGATCTCGTCGAGCTCGCTCCTGCGCGGCACGAGCGGGTACTTCGGCGAAATCGGGCACATGGTCGTCAAGCCGGGCGGGCGGCCGTGCTACTGCGGCAGCCACGGTTGCTGGGAGACCGAGATCGGTGAAGCGGCACTCTGCCGGTCACTTGAACTGCCCGAGGGATCGCCGCGTGGCGCGATCGTGGCGGCCCTGAAGGAACTGGCCGCGCATTCCTCGCTGGCCCGGGAACAGCTCGCGGAGTTCGTGGACTGGCTGGCGCTGGGGCTTGTGAACGTGGTGAACATGCTGGGGCCGGAGCTCGTGGTCCTCGGCGACCTGTTCACGTCGCTACCGGCCGCGCTGATTGCGGATGTCGGCCGTGAGGTCCGGACCCGGAGCCTGGTGAGCCGGGCTGTCGGCGGGACGCGGATCGTGCCGTCCGTGCTCGGCGGCGACGCCAAGCTCATCGGGGCCGCCGAACTCGCCTTCGAACCCGTCCTCGGCACCATGTGAGTGCCTCAGTCCTAGTTCGCGTTTAGTCTGAAACCATTGATGACCTGCGTAAACGCAAGATGATGATCGGGTGGGCGTGCGGTCGAGACTATCTGGGAGGTCTTGGCGGGCAGTGCCGGAGCGGTGTTCGGGTCAGTCGCGTGTCGGTAGATCCAAACAATCTGTACAGACCGAACGGCGTCTCAGACGCGATGCCTCAAGCGTTGAGTTGGTGGGGGCACCCCAAGGCCGGAGTCGTACGTCCGGAAACCGAACGGATTCAGGGCAGTTGCCGGAGCGGCCCTGTCACAGAGGTTCAGCTCTCAGCAGTGGGCTCGTGCTCGACCAGCGGAGTCCGTGTGCCTCGTTCTGGCGGTTCGGACCTCGGCCGGACGGCGCCCGCAGCACGGAAAGCCACCATGCGAAGGGGAACTTTCCGAGACCGGTGTTCAGGATCCCGACTCACCTAGCTAAAACGGACAATTCGCTGATTCGTGTTCGGTGTGAACGCGAATCGGGCTCGAGAGGACGGCTTTGTGGGCGGCAGTTGGGACGCACTTGGACGTCGGCGGCCTTGAAGGTGCAGTGCGGCGGGTTCGGGGCCAGTTGGACCCCCGGATACAGCAGGGGCGGGGACTCCTTCCGGAGGTCCCCGCCCGCAGACGTCTGGCTGGTGATCTCAGCCCTTCTGCAGCTCTGCCTCCAACTCCTTCAGGCGCGCCTCGTGCTCGCGCGCGTGGTGACCGCAGAACAGCAGTTCTCCTCCTGAGGGCAGGATCGCGCGGACCTGTGCGGCTGCCCCGCAACGGTCACAGCGATCGGCGGCTGTCAGTTCGGGGCGGGTGAGCGTGGTGTTCATGGTAAATCTCCCTCCGTCCCGGCACCGGAATCGGTGCCCTCGTCAGGCTGCGATCACTTGGTAGCCGCAGAGACTGCCAGGCGGTTACCCGATGTTCGCTGCCTCTACTCTTGCAGACGTTTCGGCGATCGTCAGTGTTCCCGCGCCCGAGAGAGACACCCGTAACAATTGTTTAGCCCGGTTGTCGTAGTGGCCGTCTCGCTATGCAGGATCTTGTGGCGCTTCGCTTGGGCGCCATGGTAGGACCACGCAACGTGCCCGCTCCGCTCCTCTTCGTCATGGGCGGGCTGTCGATGTACTTCGGCGCGACGCTGGCGGTGGTTCTCTTCACCCAGCTCAGCCCGGCATCGGTGGCGTGGCTCCGGATCTTGGGCGCTGGGGTGGTTCTGGTCGTCTGGCGACGACCCTGGCGGGCGCCGTGGCGCCGCCGGATGTTGCTACTCGCCGGAACCTTCGGGCTGGTGACCGGTGTGATGAACATCGCCTTTTATGAGGCGATTGCACATTTGCCGCTGGGTACGGCGGTTGCGCTCGAGTTCGCCGGTCCGGTTGCGGTCGCCGCGTTCGGCTCGCGGACACGGCGGGATGCGTGCGCGTTGCTCCTTGTCGCATCCGGTGTCGTCCTCATCGCGGACGTGCGCTGGGCCGGAAGTCCGGCGGGGGTCCTGTTCGCGCTCACCGCGGCCGCGTGTTGGGCTGGGTACATCCTGCTAGGTAAACGAGTCGCGACGGATGCGGGCGGCATCGACGGGCTGGCCGTTGGGTTCGTGGTCGCGGCCGTTGCGCTTTCGCCGTTCGCGGTGGACGCGGAACCGGCCTGGCGGTCGCCCGAGCTACTCGGGCTCGCGGCCGGAATCGGCGTGTTGTCGACGGTCGTGCCTTATGCGCTGGACCAGGTCGTGCTGCGACGGATCGGGCATGCACGGTTCGCGTTGCTGCTCGCACTACTGCCAGTCAGTGCTGCGGTGATGGGCTTCGTGGTGCTCCACCAGGTGCCCGCGCTGGTCGAGGCCCTCGGCATCCTGGCTGTGGTCGGTGGGTTCACGATCCGTGGTCGTGAACCCACCGAACCGCCCTCTTAGCGTTTTTCGTGAACTGCCCGGTCAGCGCACACCGAGCAGGTCGACCACGAAGATGAGCGTCTCGTTCGGCTTGATCGCCGCACCGGCGCCGCGAGACCCGTAACCGAGGTGCGGCGGGATGGTCAGCTTCCGCCGGCCGCCTACCTTCATCCCGGCGACACCCTCGTCCCAGCCGCGGATGACCCGGCCCGCGCCGAGCGGGAACTCGAACGTGTCGCCACGATCCCACGACGCGTCGAACTGCTTGCCCGTCGAGAAGGACACACCGACGTAGTGGACGGTGACCGCTTGGCCCGGCGCGGCCTCCGGACCGTCGCCGACGGTGATGTCCTCGATCTGAAGGTCCGCCGGTGGTGCCCCGTCGATCGGGCCGATCTCCGGCTTCTGCGTCGCCACTGAAAGTCCTCCCACTGAAGAAGTCAGGCTCCTGAGTACTCCGAACAACGTACTCATACGGCCTGACCAGCGCCGAACGGGAGGTCGGCGGTGTTCGTGCGCGGCATGAAAAGTGGCCGTGAGCAGGGTGACCTTGCCGTGCAACGGCGGGAAGGCCGACGTGTGTGCGAACGCCGGACCCGGGCGCAACCGTCGGGTGATCGTGGTTCTCGGCGAGGGCGAGCGCCGCACTTGACGGCAGTCGACGGCGTCGGCCCGACGTGCGTACGCGTTGGGTACGTGGGGTCTTGCGAAGGCGAGTTGTCCGGGACAGGAGCGAATTGGAACGCGCACGCGAGGGCGGGTTGTGTGCCGGGTACGAGCAGACGTGAGGCTCGGGCCGGACAGTGTGGCTAGATGAGTCCGGCTTGAACACGAACCCTGCTCCGCTTCACCTCCGTGACGAGGACGCGCAAAGAGCGGGATCCGGTGACAGATGGATCGGCGGTCCGTTAGGACTGTGGGCGGGACGGGAGTGCGGCCGGGAGGACGCGAGGCATTTCGGGCTGAGCATGAAACTGCCCCTGACCAGCGACAATGCCGGTCAGGGGCAGGTCGGGCTTCAGGTCTCACTCGAGGTAGTCACGCAGGACCTGCGAGCGGGACGGGTGACGCAGCTTCGACATGGTCTTGGACTCGATCTGCCGGATCCGCTCCCGGGTCACGCCGTAGACCTGGCCGATCTCGTCCAGGGTGCGCGGCTGGCCGTCGGTGAGGCCGAACCGCAGCCGCACGACGCCGGCCTCGCGCTCGGACAGGGTCGCCAGCACGGACTGCAGCTGGTCCTGCAGCAGCGTGAACGACACCGCGTCCACCGCGACCACGGCCTCGGAGTCCTCGATGAAGTCACCGAGCTGGCTGTCGCCCTCGTCACCGATGGTCTGGTCGAGCGAGATGGGCTCCCGGGCGTACTGCTGGATCTCCAGCACCTTCTCCGGGGTGATGTCCATCTCCTTGGCCAGCTCCTCCGGGGTGGGCTCGCGGCCCAGGTCCTGGAGCAGCTCGCGCTGGATGCGGCCGAGCTTGTTGATGACCTCGACCATGTGCACCGGGATGCGGATGGTGCGGGCCTGGTCGGCCATGGCGCGGGTGATGGCCTGGCGGATCCACCAGGTGGCGTACGTGGAGAACTTGTAGCCCTTGGTGTAGTCGAACTTCTCGACCGCGCGGATCAGGCCCAGGTTGCCCTCCTGGATCAGGTCCAGGAACGCCATGCCGCGGCCGGTGTAGCGCTTGGCCAGCGAGACGACCAGGCGGAGGTTGGCCTCCAGCAGGTGGTTCTTGGCGCGCTCGCCGTCACGCACGATCCAGCGCAGGTCGCGCCGCATCTGCGGGGTGAGCTTCTCGCTCTCCTCCTCGGCCTTGCGCACCCGCTCGGCTGCGTAGAGGCCGGCCTCGATCCGCTTGGCGAGCTCGACCTCCTCCTCGGCGTTAAGCAGGGCGACCTTGCCGATCTGCTTGAGGTAGGCACGGACCGAGTCGGCGGAGGCGGTGAGCTCGGCGTCCTTGCGGGCCTGCCGCAGCGCCTCGGACTCCTCCTCGTCCCAGACGAAGTCGCTGCCGCCGCTGGTCTCGGCCTTGCCGTCCTTGGCGAGCTCCTTCTCGTCCTCTTCGGGCTCTTCGACGACCGGTTCGTCAACCAGGTCGGTCTCGTCGGCCTCCAGGTCCTCGAGGTCCTCGAGCTGCACGTCCTCGAGGTCGCCCGGCTCGTCCGGGTCGCCATCGGCCGCCTTCTTCGCGGTGGCCGGGGCCGCCTTGCCCGCGGCCGGCTTGGCAGCGGTCTTCTTGGCTGCGCGAGGTTTGGCGGCGGCTGCGGGCTTGCGACCCGCTGACGACTTCGCCGCCGGCGTGGCTCCCGCCGCCGCGAGTTCCTCGGCGTCGGCCTTCTGGACCGAGGCGGTCTTGGTCGTCTTCGCCGCGCTCGCGGTGCTCGGGGAGCGTCGGGTTGCGGTCTCTGCGGCTGCCACGTACGCCCTTTCGAAACGGTCGACAACGGCAACACGGCGGGGGTCGAGTTGCCGGGAGTTCGGGGAGTCCTCCGGGCTTCTTGCCGAAGGCACCGTTCCATTGTAACGACGCCCAGCGAGTGCGGTGACACAACAAGCCGATCAGCGGGTTCCTACGCCGGGGAAAGAACCTCGCAGGTCAGTGCTGCACGCCGATATCCGCCGCGACAGCGGCGCCGACAATCCCCGCATCGTTGCGCAATTCGGCCGCGACGACCTTTGTCCGCACATCGAGCAACGGCAGCCACTTGTCCGCCTTCTTGCTCACCCCGCCGCCCGCGATGATCAGGTCGGGCCAGACCAGATCCTCGAGTCTGCGCAGGTAGCGGCTCACCCGCTTGGCCCACTCCTCCCAGGTCAGGTCCTGGTCGTCCTTCACCGAAGCGGCCGCGCGGGTCTCCGCGTCGTGCCCGTCGACCTCCAGGTGACCGAATTCCGTGTTCGGGACCAGTTCGCCGTCCAGGAACACGGCGCTGCCGATCCCGGTGCCGAAAGTCAGCAGTACGACGACACCCGATCGGTCGATATCCGATCCGTAACGAATTTCTGCCACGCCCGCGGCGTCGGCGTCGTTGAGCACGACGACCTCACCGGGCTTGCGGCCGAGCCGTTCGGTGAACAGGGCGTGCGCGTCCGTGCCGATCCACTTCTTGTCGATGTTCGCGGCCGACAGGGCCTTGCCGTGTTTCACCACGGTCGGCAGGGTCACCCCGACGGGACCGTCCCAGCCGAACTGTTCCACCGTTTTGACCACGATGTCGGCCACGGAGTCCGGATCGGACGGCTGCGGAGTGATCGTCCGCAGGCGTTCCCCGAGCAGATGACCAGCCTCGAGATCGACCACGCAGCCCTTGATCCCGGAACCGCCGATGTCCACCCCGAAGCCGCGGGTTCCAGCCATCCCGGTGGTCCTTTCCTTCACGATTCAGTTCCTGGTGACCAGGACGATATCTGATGTGGTCCGATGTACCCATGGTCCATCTGCGGGACAAGTTGCTCGAAGTCGCCGTCCGGGTGGCCGCCGAGGCGGCCGAACTGGTGGAGTCCACCCGGCGTTCAGCGGTACAGGACGTCGCGACCAAGTCGAGCGCGACCGACCCGGTCACCGCCGGGGATCGCGCCGCCGAGCGCCTCGTCCGGGAACGGCTGGCCGAGCTGCGGCCGGGTGAGGCGGTGCTCGGCGAGGAGGAAGGTGCGGACAGCAGCAGCGGCGGTGACGGTGTGTGCTGGGTCGTTGACCCGATCGACGGCACGGTGAACTACCTCTACGGATTTCCCTGGTACTCGGTGTCCGTGGCGGCTCAGTTGGACGGTGCGACCGTTGCAGGGGCCGTGGTAGAGCCCTCTTCGGGCCGACAGTGGTCGGCGGCGCTCGGGCAGGGGGCGACGTTGGACGGTGTGCCGTTGCGGGCGTCCACGACGGACCGGACCGAGCTGGCGCTCCTGGCGACCGGGTTCGGGTATCGCGCCGAACGGCGTACACGGCAGGCGGAGTTCGTGGCGCGGCTGCTTGGGCGCGTCCGGGATGTGCGGCGAACGGGTTCGGCCGCATTGGATCTCTGCATGGTCGCCGCCGGGTGGGTGGACGGTTATGTCGAGCATGGACTGAACCGTTGGGACTGGGCGGCGGGCTCGCTCATCGCCGCTGAGGCCGGCGCGGTCGTGTCGCTGCCTGACTCCGGTGAGCTGGGTGGCGCGATTTTCGCTGCCGCGCCTGGGGTTGCCGACGGGCTGCGGAAGGTGTTCCTCGAGTGCGGAGTGGCCGACGTCCTCTAAGGCCGGTTCTGTCGGTGGCCGCCGGTATGGTCCGTCGCAGGGTTTTGAGAGGTCGTGTTCGGACTGAGCGTGAACTGGAGTGAGAACCGGTTCATGCTCGTACGTTATGGTTCCCTGGGAGGGATTTCGACGGGATGCGGCCGCGTTGGTGGCCGTTGCGATGAGTGCTGTCTGGGGTCGTCCAGTGTGGACGAGGTCGTGACATGGGCTGGGCGTGGTGATGGGCGTCGTGTCCGGTTGCGTCACGAACTCCGGCGGCATGCGGGCATGCCTAGCGACCGGTAGGTCTTGGCGGTAGGTGGATCTTGGGCGTGATGTTCGGTCGGCTCGTCCTGATTCGGAATGTGTCGTGTCGAGAGCGACTGCGGAATCCGCTGTTCGGACGGACCGCCGGGCGTAATCCTGACAGCGCCTCTACGGGCAGACGTTCACGGGCGCAGGTGCACGTCCGCGGTCGGCCTAGTGCCGCGCTCCTCGCGTGGCCAGGAATCTGAGCCCGCTCGATGGGGGCTGCAGCCGAGTTCGTGGTCAACGCGAAAAGTGGCCCGGACGTGGGGGTGAGTCCACATCAGGGCCACTTGGGAGCGTCAAGGTGGCTAACAGGTCGGCTTGCGGATCGCGTCGAGCAGCGCCGGGTCGATCTGTGCACCCTGGCCCTGGACCGACTGGAGACCACCGGACTCGGCCGGGTGCTGGGCCGTCCAGTCAAGCACCTGCTTAAGGGCCTGGCGGGTTTCGGGCCGGACCTGAATGTCGTCGAACTTCCGGCCGAGCA